>JAKFVK010000134.1:9347-10588 GCA_021732205.1 Hyphomicrobiales bacterium
CTCTGCCATTATCGCCGCGCCAATGTCCTGGTCGAGTTTTTCACCCAGCACCTGCCGGTTCGCTATCGCTCGATGTTTGATCTGGCGGCCAACCTGCTATTTCTGCTTATTGCGTCAACGATAACCTGGCAGCTTGGCCACGGCGCGCAGGAGAAGATTTCCTACTGGGATACGACCATGGTGCTGCGCCTTCCCGAAGCCTATCCCTATGTCGGTGCGCTTGCTGCGGCAGTGCTGTGGACGCTGGTCGTAGCCTATAGCTGTGTGCGCTCGTGTCAGGAGATCGCCCGCGACCATGTCATCGGCCCGGCGCCGTCGGGAGATCATTGAGAGATGTCGAATTTTTCGATCGGGATCCTGTCCTTCTGCATCATGCTGGGACTGCTTGCGGTCAGGGTGCCGATCGGGGTGGCGATGTTCGCGGTGGGCGCTGGTGGCTTCATCTATATCTCTGGGCTGACGCCACTCCTTGCCTTCCTCAAATCAACACCGTTTGAAGCCTTCTCGAATTATTCGTTTTCGGTCATTCCGCTTTTTCTGCTGATGGGCAATGTCGCGTCGCGTTCCGGCCTGTCGGCACGGCTCTTCAAGGGTGCCAGCGCCATTCTCGGCCATCATCGCGGTGGCATGGCGATGGCGTCCGTTGGCGCGTGCGCGGCGTTTGGAACGATTTGCGGGTCATCGCTGGCGACGGCTGCCACCATGGGGCAGGTCGCCTTGCCGGAAATGAAGAAATACGGCTATTCGGGCGCGCTGTCGACCGCCTCCCTTGCGGCGGGTGGCACGCTTGGCATTCTCGTGCCACCATCGGTGCCGCTCGTCATTTACGCCATCCTGGCGCAGCAAAACATCGCCAAGCTTTTCCTCGCCGCCTTCATTCCGGCAGCCCTCGCCATTTTTGGCTTCTTCTGCGCCATCCGTTATTTCGTCTGGGCCAATCCCGGCTCAGGTCCGGCGACACCCAGACGCCCCTTCAGCGAACGCCTGAAGGACATCATCGCCACGTGGCCGGTGGTATCGATCTTTCTCATCGTTTTTGTCGGCATGAACGGCGACTTTTTTGTCGGCTCCAGCCTCTTCACGCCAACCGAGGGGGCAGCGGTCGGCGCTCTGTGTGCGACGCTTGCTGCAATCTTCATCGGCAAAGCCCGCCTGCGCGAGATTTTTGCCTCGGTGCGCTCGACCGGCGAGCAGACCGGCATGATCTTTCTCATCCTTCTGGGCGCAGAGATGTACAACGC
>JAKFVK010000115.1 GCA_021732205.1 Hyphomicrobiales bacterium
TGGTCAGCGCTGATCGCTTTCATGGTTCATTCTCCGCTTTGTCTCATGCCACGCCCAAGGCGTTGGCGCAGGATGGCGGCAGCAATGCGACAGGCGAACGAATTATTGATTGATCTACACTTTTTTTTATGAGCCTAATGTGGGAAGGGTAAGGGGTAAAAAAAAAGAGGCTCAAGGATGACAATCAAGGCACTTGTATTTGATGCGTATGGAACGCTTTACGATGTTCACTCGGTTTATAAGAAGACGGAAGAATTGTGCCCGGGGCATGGCGATCTCATCACCCAGATCTGGCGCCTCAAGCAGCTTGAATATACGTGGCTGCAAACATCCCTGCAGACCTATCGTGACTTCACCTTTCTCACGCGCGCCTCGCTGGTGTTTTCGCTGAAGGCGGCGGGTGTCGAGCCCACAGAGACCATCATCGAAACGCTGTTTCAAAAATATCTCGATCTCGACCCCTACCCCGAATCGCGCGAGGCGCTTGAGCAGCTCAAGAGCTACAAGCTTGCCATTCTTACCAATGGCAGCCAGTTCATGATCGATTCTCTGGTGAAGAATTCGGGTTTCGACAAGATTCTTGATGCTTCCATCAGCGTAGACGGCGCAAGCAAGTTCAAACCGCATCCTGCCGCCTATGCGCTGGTTGAACAGAAGTTCGGTGTGAAGCCGGAAGAAGTGCTCTTTGTGTCGTCGAACGGTTTCGACGTCACCGGCGCCAAGGCGTTCGGGTTCCGCGTCGCGTGGATCCGCCGTGTGCCCGAAGGGGGCGCACCAGCCTATCCGGTAGGGCCGGCTGAAATGTACCGCCGCCTGCGCTCACGCCCGGAAGAACTTGGCTTCGTCGCCGATCATGAGGTCAACCGGCTCACTGATCTGCCCAAATTGCTGGCCTGATCGCACAGGAACGACCCGCCGCCATGGACGCTATCGATCGCAAGATTCTTGTCCAGCTTCAGGACAATTCCAGCCTGTCGATCGCCGAGCTGGCCGATAAGGTCGGCCTCTCGCAGACGCCGTGCTGGAAGCGTATCCAGAAGCTTGAGGCGGCGGGCATCATCACCAAGCGCGTCGCCTTGCTGGCGCCGGAAAAAATCGGTCTCGGCCTGACGGTTTTTGTGTCAATCGAGACCAGTGATCATTCGGCGGAGTGGCTTGATACCTTCGCCAAGGCGACGTCGGCGATGCCCGAGGTGATGGAATTTTATCGCATGGCGGGCGATGTCGATTATATGCTGCGCGTCGTGGTCGCCGATATGGCGGCCTATGACCGTTTTTATAAACGGCTGATTGGCACGATACCGCTCAAAAACGTGACGTCGCGCTTTGCCATGGAGCGGATCAAGTCGACAACCGCCTATCCGATGGTGGGGCAGGCGTGAGCTTGCGATTGATGTCAGGGAGACATGCGCGATGGACATGACCGGCGAGCAGCGGATCGAGGCCAGCCGCGAGAAAGTGTGGGCAGCGCTCAACGATCCGGAGGTGCTCAAGGGGTGCATTCCCGGATGCCAGACGATTGAAAAGCTGTCTGACAGCGAGATGAAAGCGACCGTCACGCTCAAGATTGGCCCGGTCAAAGCCTCGTTTGCCGGCAAGGTGACGCTCAGCGATCTTGATCCGCCGAAGAGCTATACCATCAGCGGCGAAGGCGCCGGTGGCGTGGCCGGTTTTGCCAAGGGTGGCGCCAAGGTGCGGCTGGAGGAAGATGGGGCGGCAACGATCCTGCACTATGAAGTCACCGCCCAGGTAGGAGGCAAGATCGCCCAGCTTGGCGCCCGTCTCATTGATGGCACCGCGAAGAAACTCGCAGGTGATTTCTTTACCACGTTCGGCAAGGCCGTCGCATCAGCGGACAGCAGCACTGGCTGACGGTGATGGGTCGCGGCCAAGTGGTGCAAATCGCTCATCTCTCCGATCTGCATATCAGCCCGGTGCCGCTGCCAAGGCCATGGATTGAAGCGGTCCATCTCAAGCAGGTGCTGGGATATATCAACTGGTTGCGTGATCGCAGCGCGCATAGCCGGATCAGGCTGGCCGCAACAATGGCTGCAATTGCTGGCGCTGAACCAGACGCCATTGCGCTCAGCGGTGACATCATCGAACTTGGCATGTCGAGTGAATTTGCCGCTGGCGCCACGGTCCTGTCAAACTTGTCGTCCATCGCGCCGCTTGCCTTGACGCTTGGCAATCACGATCCCTATACGCCGCCCTCCGTCCGCCGGTTACAGACATATTGGGAACAATTTCTGCCTGGTGGGGCGACAACCGCCACCGATCCGCGCGAGGCTTATCCGCACGTATGGTCGAGCGGCCCATTGGCACTCATCACCCTGTGCTCGGGCATTCCAACCTGGCTCTTCTCCGCCGAAGGCGCAATCGGCCGTGCGCAGATGCAACGGCTGGAGACCATTCTTGCTGCACTCGATCGTACGGCGCAGGTGCCGGTGCTGCACCTTCATCATCCACCTGACACCGCCCGGCTCAGCCCGCTTCAGCGTCTGCGTGACGGCGATCAGTTCCTTGATGTGATGGCGCGACACGATTGCCCGCTGATCCTACATGGACACACGCATCGCGGCGACATCCGGGAATTGTCGCGGTTTGGAAAAAGACTTGTTCTGGCTGGCGCCTCTTCAGCCTCGGCCGTAGCGACGACAGGCCCGGCTGCGGCAGGTTTCAATCTGATCGACGTCAGCCGGCGCGATGATTGCTTCCACATCGCGGTCAGTGCCGAGCGCTTCGCCGGCGGCGCCTATAACACTTTCGACAAGCGCGAATGGATCGTCTAGTGCATGTGCGTTGTCGTTCTTTGTGATCTCATTACGGAAACGTTATTTTTGCGGATTTTTCAGCAGATTTTACGTAAGTGATTTGTCTGAAAAAATGGCGCTCATACCCCACATCACGGGCTGTAAGCTGCAGGATTGATCGATGAGCAAACTTGCATTTTCAAAATGTATCGCCGGAGCCACGTTGCTTTTCTTCAACTCTTGTCTGCCTGCCCGCCACCGCTCAGACCGTTGAGAGCGGGCCTGGTGCCAACGGTCTCACGGTCAAACGGGTTACCTATGGGGTGGGGCAAAGGTTTCGCCTCGAAAAGCCCAAACAATGGGTTGAGGAAAGTGAGCGTGGTGAGCGAAACGTTTTTGCCGAGGAAAAGCGCGACAGCACCGCTGTGACACTCTACGATGCCGGACGGAACCTGCGTCTACGGCTCGACCTTCAAAGACCTCAAGTGATGTTGGTCGAGGGCAGCAAGCTTTCTCCCCTTTACGACATTGTCAGTTTTTCTACCTCGGCGAGCCCGACAGCCACTGTGACAACGAACATTCCGTCCCGCTATCTGGGTGATTGGGCCACCGATGACGGCGCGTGCCGGGTCTCCGCCAGTGTGTTGACGATTTCGGCCTCAGGTATTCGCTTCGGCGCAACAACCCTCGCCTTTGTCTCGGGCACCGAAACGGACAGCGAATTCCGCATGAAGGCCAATGCGCAGGCGGCGGAGCAGGGCAAGGCGGCCAGCGGTCGCGATGTCCTGCTGGCGGTCCTGGACGGCGGCTTGCGCTTTCTCTCCGCTGTTGGCGGCAAAGAGACAGAGCGGCGAGCCTTTGTCCGCTGTGAAAAGGCTGACCTCCAAAGCAGCCAGGTGTCGACCAACCCGCCCGCAAAATCCGACGCGCCGAAAGTCATCGCCTACGGCAACCGCAAGGGAATGGTTGTTGACATCGTTTCGGCCACGGGGCTGAACTCATCTGCAGCAATCATCACGGTTCGTCATACGCGCAACAATGCCAAGACCTTTTGCCTCGAATTCCGTAGCGATAAATCGGAAAAATGCATCGACGAAACCATGCGCGAGGTAAAAGTCCCTGAGAAGATCGTCGCCAACTGCGTCACGGGCGAACTTTCAACCCTGCTTGGCGATCATGTCGTGTTTCATGGGCGCAATCCGAAAGCCAGCCCGACCAATTTCAATGAGCCCGGCTTCATTATCAAACGCGGCAATAGCGTGCTCGCTGAGGCTGCTGTTTCGGGTTACGACATGGCGATTGAGCAGTTCACGGCCCTCTGTCCGGATCGGGTCAGGGCACGCTGATGCCGTGGCATCGCCCTCAACTCCTCGGGATAGGGTGGTGGTCTGTCACCATGACGCGCATGTGGCCTGCTATCGAGCGATAGGAGTGTCGTGATGGCTGTGCATGGATATCAGCGTTGGGTGGCAACCGTGCTGACTGTGATGTTCCTGCCGCTCATGGGCTTGTCGGCGGCTGGGCAAAACATCAAGGTGCCGGGGGTTAACGGCCACACCGTCAAAACGGTCATTCACGCCAAGGGAGCCTTCCGTCAGGTGAGCGCCGGTGCCTGGATGGAAGACCCTGATCTCGGCACAGTCACGGCTTTTGTGGAACAAAGTCGGGATGACACATCGGTGACCCTGCTCGATCCGGGGCGCAAAGCTCAGCTTCGCATCGATCTCAAGCAGATGAAGCTGCTCTTTGCCCGGTCAGGGGGCAGTTTCAGGCCGCTCTATTCCATTGCCAGCGCATCAGCCACTGCAACACCCGTTCGCACCGTTGAACAGCGTTGTCAGGATGCGGTGCAGGGTAAGATTGCGTGGAATGCCCAAGGACCAGCAGAATGGCCTCAGAGCGAACTGAAGCATCTGTGCAGCGATGCCGTGCTGCCAGCCTCTGCCATTGAGTGTTTCGAGACCCAAGTGCAGTCGCACGGAGATCGGCAACGGGCGATCAAGACCTGCGCCGATCATCGGCATGAGGTTCAGGTTCTTTATGTCGTTCCGAATGGTCAAACGCCACGACCTGATGCGGTGAAAGTATTGCACGCTGCCATGCGCGTCGTGCAACGCCATTATTTCCAGCAATTGGGCGTAAGCTTTCGCTTGAAACAAGCTTTGGTTGCCATCGTCCATGCCGACGAAACGGCGGAGCAGATCAAGGCGGATTTGCACGCCCATGCGGCCCGGCTGGCATCCAATGCCTTCAGGGAGGATTTCATGCACAAGGAAAACGTGATTGTCGCTGTATATGAGGGTGTGGTGACCGGCACCGCACATGGCGGAGGGAATGTTGCCAGTATTCCCGGTGATTTCTGGGCGCCGGTCTACGAGATGTTTGTCAAAGCGCCAGATGACCTGCCAAAGGTACGATTGTTGCACGGATGGTCACATGAGCTTGGCCATGCCTTCGGCCTCACACACACCGAGACGACCCGTGACTGCCTGAAGCCCCTCGGTGTTGATATGGGCCAGCTGCCAAGCCTCATCATGCAGAGAAAAGAAACCCTGCCGACGGTCTACGACTACCCCTTCACCGAACAGGAAAAACGCCTCCTGTTGGACGAACATTACTTTCCGTTCTGTCACCCTTTGGCGGCGGCCCGTCCCCACGCACATTGGCATTTGCGCCATACTTTACCGCAATAAAGCATTGAATACCGCAGTGACTTAGGAAATTTATACGCCGTGCAATACCAGCATTGAGACTTTTGATCAAACATCGTCATCAACAGGAGATCATGACAGATGCGCAGCTTTATCATCCTGGCCGCCAGCCTCGCGTTTCTCAGTGCCCCGACACAGCTCGTGGCGCAAGCTCCTGTCACGGGTCAGAATGTCACTGTTGTCAACCATGCCTATGGGGCGTTCCGGCAAGAAAAGCCGAAACGATGGACTGAAATCGGCGCGCAAGGCGGACGTTTTGCCTTTGTCGAGGAAAAGCGCGATGCAACGTCGGTCACCCTTTATGATGCCAGCCGTAAATACCGCATCATCCTTGATCTCAAACAGAGGCAGATTCTGCTCGACAGCACCGGCTACGAGTTGAAACCGCTCTATGTCATAACCGGGGTCTCGGCAGGTCAAGCCGCCGCCCCCGCAGCAGCGGCGCCGTCTGGTGGTCGGACGCTGGATGCCAAGAAGCAATCGGCGCAGATTGCTTACTCCGTGTCGCAAAAGAGCCCGCTCCTGCCTGCCGCCTCCCGCACGGCAATTTCTCAAGACTTCAACGGAGCGCCGCTCGCGGGAAAACCCGCCGTCCACTCCGTTACAGCAACCGCAGTCTCGTGCCGCGCCCGCAATCAAAAACCGGAAGGAACAGCGGCAACCTGCAACATCACTTACAATCAGGGCGCTGCTGCAAGCCTCACTGGCGAGGACGCAACGGACCTGTTCGTCGCGCTCGGCAAAGCAGGCGTTCAGGATGATGGCAGCGCCGGTCATATGACGCGCGCCATCACTGATCTGTTCTGCACGGTCGATGACAAAATGGCGCAGGAGAGTCCCGGTAACGACCTGAGGGGATTTTCCTGTAAATTTACAACCGAGTAGGGTGAGCCTGAGGGCGTTGGTGCCCATCGCGCGCCAGTCCGGCCAATGGACGAGAAAGGCCTTCGTCAACGGCGGACGACGCGAAGCCCTGTACTTGGCCGCCCTCGTCGCAATGCGCTTCAATCCAGACCTCAAGACCAAGCACCAAAAGCTCGTCGCTGCCCGCAAAGCGCCAAAACTAGCCGTCACAGCCATCATGCGAAAGCTCATCGTTCTCGCCAATGCCCTCGTCAAAAAAGGCGTCGCTTGGCAGGACAGGATGGCTTGACCATCACGGATACTCTAGCTTTGTGGTACCGAGTGTGAGGAATTCATCAGCCATGACCCGTGCCAGCGCGATCGCCGCCGCCCATCACCATTTCGACACCGGCGCCTTTCAAAGCGATCTCGCCCGCCGCGTTGGCTTCAAGACCGAGAGCCAGAATCCTGAACGGGCCGATGAACTCGTCCGCTATCTCGAAACCGAGATGCGGCCCGCGCTCGAGACGCTCGGCTTTACCTGCCGCCTCCTCCACGAGCCTACCGCCAACGCGCCCTTTCTGCTGGCAGAGC
Source organism: Hyphomicrobiales bacterium (assembly GCA_021732205.1). Classification (GTDB taxonomy): domain Bacteria; phylum Pseudomonadota; class Alphaproteobacteria; order Rhizobiales; family UBA4765; genus Raskinella. Next base: position 6,902 of record JAKFVK010000115.1, read on the forward strand.
GCATCGAAGACACCAGCCTGCCAACGGTTCTGGGTTATGGCCATGGCGATGTCATTCGTGGGCAGGAGGGGCAATGGGCAGAGGGTTTGTCGCCATGGTCGCTCGTCGAGCGGGACGGGCGCTGGTATGGGCGCGGCAGCGCCGACAATAAGGGGCAGCACAGCGTCAACATCGCAGCGCTCGCGGCGGTTCTGGCCACGCGCGGCAAGCTCGGTTTCAATGCCAAATATCTCATCGAGATGGGTGAGGAAATGGGCTCGCCCGGCCTGCGGGCGCTGGCAGCACGCGAGAAGGCAGCATTCGCGGCCGACATTCTGATCGGCTCGGATGGCCCGCGCCTCTCGGCTGAGCGCGCCAATCTTTATCTGGGTACACGCGGGGGAGCGCTCATTGATCTTTCCGTTGACGCGCGCCAGGGCGGCCATCATTCTGGCAATTTCGGCGGGCTGCTCTCCAATCCGGGCATTGAACTGGCGCATGCGCTGGCCTCCATCGTCGGCCCGACAGGGCAGATACGCATCGCCGACTGGGTGCCGGCCAGCATCCCGCCCTCGGTTCGCAAGGCGCTGGCCGGCGTCGAACCTGTGAGCGGCGACAAAGGTCCGTTGCTGGAGCCGTGGTGGGGGGAGCCTGGCCTGACGATGGCGGAAAAGGTCTTCGGCTGGTCGAGTTTCGAGGTGCTGGCGTTCACCTGCGGCAATCCAGCCGAACCGGTCAACGCCATTCCGCCACGCGCCTGGGCGCGCTGCCAGCTGCGCTTCACGGTTGATATCGATCCCGACAACATCCTGCCCGCACTGCGCCGTCATCTTGATCGTCACGGCTTCCAGCGCGTAACGCTCACACTCGGGCGCGATGACAGCTTCAAGGCTACCCGCCTTGACCCCGAGCACCCATGGGCGCAATGGGCAGCGGACAGCCTGGCTGCGACGCTCGGCTATCGACCGGTCATCCTGCCCAATCTTGGCGGCTCTCTTCCCAATGATGTCTTCAGTGACATCCTCGATCTGCCGACGGTGTGGGTGCCGCATTCCTATCCCGCATGCTCGCAACACGCGCCCAATGAGCATGCGCTGGCGCAGGTGATGCGCGAAGGGCTGGGCGCAATGGCAGGGCTTTACTGGGATCTTGGACAATCAGGCGCGGCAACGCTTGCAGCCGCGCGCGCATGGAAGGCACAAGCATGAGCAATCTTCATATGATGGGCGCCATCGAACTGCGCCGCATGATCGGCAAGCGCGAAGTCTCGCCCGTCGAGATCATCAAAGACTGCCAGGCGCGCATGGACGCGGTGAACCCCGCCGTCAACGCCATCTGCGCGCGAGATGACAAGGCCGCACTGGCGGCAGCCAAGGCAGCAGAAAAAGCGGTGATGGCTGGCGACAAGCTGGGGCCGCTGCACGGCCTGCCGGTCGGCATCAAGGATCTCGACGACACAGCGGGACTTCTCACCACCTATGGCTCGATGCAGCATCGCGGCAATGTACCAAAAGCCGACAATGCCATGGTGGCGCGGCTGCGCGCTGCAGGCGCCATCATCGCCGCCAAGACCAACACGCCGGAATTCGGCGCGGGCGCCAATACGGTCAACGAGGTGTGGGGGGCTACCTGTAACGCCTTCGATCCAAAGCTCAGCGCTGCCGGCTCATCGGGCGGGTCGGCGGTGGCGCTTGCGACCCACATGCTGGCGCTTGCGACCGGCTCCGACATGGGCGGATCGCTGCGCACGCCGGCTGCCTTCAACGGCGTTGTTGGATTTCGCCCCTCTCCCGGCATTGTTCCCTATACAGGGCGCGCCTTTGGCTGGTCGCCGCTGCAGGTAACCGGACCGATGGCGCGAAGCGTCAGCGATCTGGCGCTGCTGTTGTCAGCGCAGGCGGGCATGAATGACCATGAGCCGTTGGCGATGCCAATCGAGGCGCGGGCGCTTGCCAGTCTGCCGCCTTGCGATCTGTCGCGGTTGCGCGTCGGCTACACCGAGGATTTCGGCCAGTGCGTGGTTGCAAAATCCGTCCGCAAGGCCTTCCGTGCCAAGATCGCGGCGATCCGGCATCTCTTCCATTCCTGCGATGAAGTAAAGCCAGAACTTGGCGACGGGCACCGCATCTTCGATGTTCTTCGCGCGGCGAGTTTCGTCGACAAGCACAAGGACACGTACCGGAGCGCACCTCATCTTCTCGGCCCGCATGTTCGCGCCAATGTGGAGTTCGGATTGTCGCTGCAATTTGCCGATTTATGCAGCGCGCACAATGATCACACCCGGCATTTCAACCTGTTCCAGAACCTCTACCAGGAGTTCGATCTGATCGTGTCACCGATGGCGTCCGTTTCGCCATTTCCCTGGCGCGATCCGGCGGTGATGGAGATCGATGGCCGGACGCTCGACATCTATTATCGCTGGCTCGGACTTGCCTATGTGGTGACGCTTGCGACCAATCCCGCTATCTGCCTGCCGGCCGGGCGGGATGAGCATGGTCTCCCTTTCGGTCTGCAAATTGTCGGCCGCTTCAGAGGCGATATCGCCGCGCTGTCGGCTGCAGCGGCGCTGGAAGACAGCATGACAAAGATACCGGGGCTCGCCCGGCCGGTGCCTGATGACAAGACACTCAGGAAAGCCCAACCCGGCCTGCATCAGCCGGTCACCCATCCACCACAACACCGCACGCAAATCGCAGCAAGGAGCCGGTAATGGATTACGATGTGGCCATTCGCGGCGGCACGGTTGTGACTGCCAGCGACACGGTACGCGCCGATGTCGGCATCCGGGGCGGCAGGATCGTCGCGGTTGCCGATGTCATCGACGGGGCCCGTCAAACCATCGACGCCAGCGGGCTCCTCGTATTGCCTGGCGGCATCGATAGCCATGTGCATATCGCCCAGGCCTCGGGGCCAGGGATCGTCATGGCGGATGATTTCGCTTCCGGCACTGCCTCGGCTGCCGCTGGCGGCAACACCACCATCATGCCATTTGCCATGCAGCAGCGCGGCCGGGGCTTGCGTGAGTGCGTTGAGGAATATCGCGAGCTGGCGGTTGGCAAATGCCTCATCGACACATCGTTCCATCTGGTGATTTCCGATCCGACGCCGACCGTTCTGGGGCAGGAACTGCCAGCGCTGGTCAAGGCCGGCTACACCTCGTTCAAGGTGTTCATGACCTATGATGATCTGGTGCTGAACGACCGGCAATTGCTGGAGGTCTTTGCGGTAGCGCGGCGCGAGCAGGCGCTCGTCATGGTTCATTGCGAGGGCTATGATTCCATCAAATACCTGACCGAGCGGCTGGAAGCCGAAGGCAAGACGGCGCCCTATTATCACGGGCCCTCGCGCCCGCAGATCGTCGAGCGCGAGGCAGCGCATCGCGCCATCAGCCATGCCGAACTGCTCGATGTGCCACTGATGATCGTCCACGTCTCGGGGCGCGAGGCGATGGAGCAGATCCGCTGGGCGCAGCAGCGCGGATTGCCGGTCTATGCCGAGACCTGCCCGCAATACATCACGCTCACCGAGGATGATATGAAGGGCCTCAACATGGATATGACGGGGGCTAAATATGTGTGCTCGCCGCCACCGCGCGACAAGGAAAGCCAGGCCGCCATCTGGGAGGGCTTGCAACAGGGCGTGTTCCACACCTTCTCATCCGACCATTGTCCGTTCCGCTACGAGGCCACGGACG
>JAKFVK010000088.1 GCA_021732205.1 Hyphomicrobiales bacterium
TCCTTGGGCAGCAATTCCGGCAGGACGAAATACCACAGGAACAATTGGACCAGCAGCGGAATGTTGCGGAAGAACTCGACATAGGCATCGCCCAGCCCAACGCCCAGGCGCGAGGGAAGGGTGCGCAGAACCCCAACCGCGCCGCCCAACGAGATGGCAATGATCCACGCCAGCACCGCCGTCACCAGCGTCCAGCGCAATCCCATCATCAGCATGTCGAAATAGGTGCCGATGCCTTCAGGCGAGGGTTCGAGAAAAATACCCCAGTTCCAGTGATAATTCATGATCAACCCCGACTGTGGCGCAGCACCCTGAGGTGCCACGCCGGTCGTTTCGTTGCCCCTCAGTAGGCCTTGGGATCGGGATTGTCGGTTGGTGCCGCGTAGGCTTTTTTGAGCTTCTCGCCAATGGGCACGTTGAGATTGAGCCCCTTGGGCGGGATGGCACTCGTAAACCATTTCGCATAGAGCCCCGCTCCTTCAGCACTCCTGAAAAGGGCAGAAGTCGCCTTGTCGGCAAGCGCCTTGAAAGGTGCATCATCCTTGCGCAGCATGATGGCGTAGGGCTCGGGGAGCGAGAAGGCATCATCGGATGTCTGATAGGCGCCAGGGTCTTTCGAACTGGCGATGAGGCTCGCCAGCAGAATGTCGTCCATGACGAAGGCGTCTGCTCGGTCAAGCTCAACCAGCAGGAAGGACGCCGCATGATCCTTGGCCGACATGACGTTGATGCCCAGATTGCGCGCGGCATTCGCCTCAACCAGCTGTTTCATATTCGTCGTTCCGGCGGTTGATACAACCGTCTTGCCTTTCAGATCGTCGATCTTTTTCAGATTCTTCACCTTCTTGGAGACGAAGGCCGAGGCGGTTAGAAAATGCGTATTGGTGTAGCCAACCTGCTTCTGGCGTTCCTCATTATTGGTCGTTGAGCCGCATTCAAGGTCAATCGTGCCGTTGGCGATCAGCGGGATGCGGGTCGATGAGGTAACGGGAACCAGGCGCACATCGAGCTTGTCGAGCTTGAGTTCGTTTTTGACCGCCTCCACGATCTTGGCGCAGATATCGAGGGAATAACCGATCACCTTGCCGTTATCATCGATGTAGGAAAAAGGGACCGAGCTGTCGCGGTGGCCAAGAGAAATCGAACCAGTTTCCTTGATTTTCTTCAGTGTTCCGCTCAATTCCTGCGCCGCCGCAAGTCCAGGCACCGCCAGAACTGCTGCGGCTGTCAACATCAATTTTCTCATAGGCACTACTCCCTGTTGGTGAACCTGATAACGTCGCAGGCGTTGCGGCCCTCGCGCCTTCCGCCCCTGATCGGCTACGCCCCCACGACGACGCCATGATGGATTTGATGGTAGCCGCAAGAAGCCGGCATCGGCCAATGCATTTTTGCATTATTTTTTCGGCAGCATCGCCAACGCACCGCGTTACAGTGGACGCGCCCGAAAGATCGTCCGCACCAAATAGCGCCGCTGGTTTGCAAAACGTGCATTGGCAAGCGTGGCGAAGTCGGGCGATGATGGCACAGGAACAACGAATGAGGTCGCCATGCACGTCAACCCTCCCTATCTGATGTTTCTCGGGGATGTCGCCGATCAACTGGCGGCGAAGACGGCGCATGGCATTGTCGACTGGCGCGGCGAGTGGTGTGTGGGGCAGTTGCGGCTCGATGGCTGCAAGGCTGATCTGGGCATTCCCGACATGACGATTGCCGAGGCGCTAGCGAAGGGTGTCAAAACTCTGATCATTGGTGTTGCCAATGCCGGAGGTGTGCTTCCCGATCATTGGTCGGTTAAAATTGTAGAGGCCATCGCGGCCGGGCTTGATGTGGCAAGTGGTCTCCACACCCGGTTGTCATCAAAGCCCGAGATCAGGGAGGCCGCCGCGCGCCATGGGCGCCAGCTTCTGGATGTCCGTCACTCCGATCAGCGCTTTGATACCGGCAAGGGAACGAAGCGGCCGGGACTGCGGCTGCTGACGGTTGGCACCGACTGTTCGGTTGGCAAGAAATACACCGCCCTTGCTCTGGAAAAAGCGATGCGCGAGCGCGGCTTCAGTGCTGATTTTCGGGCAACCGGTCAGACCGGGGTGTTCATCTCCGGGCGCGGTGTTGCCATTGATGCCGTGGTGGCTGATTTCATCTCGGGCGCCGTTGAATGGATTGCGCCCACCGCCGACCCTGATCACTGGGATCTGGTGGAAGGGCAGGGCTCGCTGTTCCACCCGTCTTTTGCCGGTGTCAGCCTTGGTCTCCTGCATGGGGCGCAGGCGGACGCCTTCGTTATCTGCCATGAGCCGACGCGCACCACCATGCGCGGCGTCAAACATCCATTGCCCTCCATTCAGGATGTGATTGATCTGACGATCCGCTGCGGCTCATTGACCAATCCGGCGATCCGGCCGGTCGGGATTGCCATCAATACCGAGGCTTTGTCTGACGAGGACGCGCGCGCCGTCATCGCCAGGGCTGGCGACGCTTACGATCTGCCGGCGACCGATCCGATCCGCTTCGGCGTCGATACAATCGTGGCGCGCATCGGGCGTGATTTTCCTCATTCCCTTCGGGCGTGCTGACATTGGTGATGCGAACTCTCGAAATTGCCATTGAGCGCTGGCCGATCGCCGGGACGTTCACCATTTCGCGCGGCAGCCGAACGGAAGCGGTCGTGGTTGTTGTACGCGTACGTGAAGGCGATCATGCAGGCGAGGGGGAATGCGTGCCCTATGCCCGCTACGGCGAGAGCATCGACAGCGTCGCGGCCCAGATCGAAGCCGTGGCGCCGCAGATAAGGGGAGGGCTGTCGCGGCACGAGCTGGTCTACGCACTGCCGGCAGGCGCGGCTCGCAACGCCATAGATTGTGCACTATGGGATCTTGAAGCAAATGCAACTGGCAAAGCGCTTTACCAGCTTGCCGGCGCGCCGGCGCCGACACGGCTTCTCACCGCCTATACGCTGAGCCTGGGTGATCCACAGACCATGTTTGAGGCCGCAGAGAAGGCTGCCGCGCGCCCGCTCCTCAAGATCAAGCTGGGTGGCAAAGGTGATCCCGAGCGCCTCTCTGCCATCCGTCGCGGCGCGCCGCACGCGCGCCTCATCGTTGATGCCAATGAGGCGTGGCGGCCCGAGACATTGGCGACCAATCTGGCGGCCTGCGAGGCGGTGGGTGTCGAACTTGTCGAACAACCGCTGCCGGCTGGCGAGGATGGTGCACTCGCGGGCGTCACCACGCAGATTGCCATCTGCGCCGATGAATCAATCCATGATCATGCGAGCCTTGCGCATCTTCCTCCATGGTACAGCGCCATCAACATCAAGCTCGACAAGGCGGGCGGCCTCACGGACGCGCTGCAACTGCTGAACGCAGCACGCGAGCGCGGGCTGAAGATCATGGTAGGCTGCATGCTCGGGACGTCGCTTGCCATGCGCCCGGCGCTGGCGCTGGCCGAAGGCGCCGAATTCGTCGATCTCGATGGTCCGCTTTTGCTGGCCCGGGATCGCGACAACGCCCTGCATTTTGATGGCAGCTACATCTTGCCGCCCAACTGACAGCGCCGTCCCCTTGCTTTTTTGGCGTCGGGCGATGGCTGGCCGGACGTTGGAAGGGCCAAACAGGGGGTGGATATGCGGCTGATTGCGGCGATGTCATTTGTTGTGCTGCTCGCCATCGCCAGCTCGGCACGAGCGCAAGGCGAGCGCATCAATGTACAGGGTTTCGAGCGGACATATCTGCTCTTGGGCCAGAAAAAACCGGGGCGCCTTCCGCTCATTCTGGCGCTCCATGGCAACAGGGGAAGCGGCGCGCAATTTGCCCGCTACGCGGGATGGGATGAACTGGTGCGCCAGGAGAACATCCTGGTCGCCCTGCCGGACGGGTTGAACCGCGCCTGGGCGGACGGCAGGCCGCAGGCGCAGTTTCGTGGGAAGTCGCCGCCGCCGGGAACTGACGATGTGGCTTTTCTCACCGCGCTTATCGCGCACCTTGTCGAGCAGGGCTACGCCGACCCGGCCCGCGTTTACATCACCGGCGTGTCAAATGGCGGCATCATGGCCTATCGCATGTTGTGCGAGCGCGCCGATCTGTTTGCCGGCGCAGCACCGATTATTGCTAATTTCCCTGACGCCATGGCGCGCGCATGCAGGCCATCGCGCATTGTGCCACTCCTTGTCATGAACGGGACGGCGGATCGTTTTGCTCCGTTCGCATCGCAACCCGGCGTCACGCTGGGGCATGAAGATGCGGTGGCTTTCTGGCGTGGCCGCAATGGTTGTGGCGAGATCGACGCGCGCCGCACCCTGCCCGATCGCGATCCGACCGATGGCAGCACGGTCGCCGTCACCTCCTATGCCTGTCCAGCCAATGCCAGGGTTCTGTCATACGTGATTGCGGGTGGCGGGCATCAGTTTCCCTCCATCGCCAAAGCGCCGGTTCTCGAAAACCTGCTGGGGCCGCGCAATCGCGACATTGAGGGCAGCCGGACGCTGTGGGATTTTTTTCGTCGCCCATAACATCCGACTCCGGCGATCGGGTGAGGGTGAGCGTTGTTAACGACGCCAGCCATGATGGATCATGACGATACCGTTATTCCCGGCCTACGGATTGTCCCAACGCCGTAACCAGATAGTCAATGGATACGCGTAATTTGCGCGCTATATAACGCCCCGGCGGATAGAGGATGTTGACCGGCAGAGCGACCGGCGCATAGTTGGCGAGAAGCGCAACGACGTCACCTTGCCTGATCGCGCCTTCCGCAACAAAACCCGGCACGCGCGCAATGCCAAAGCCCCGGCGTGCGGCTTCGACACAGGCCTCCGCCTGCGAGAAGCGCAGGCGCCCCGCGACCTCGACCGCAAAGACCTTGCCGTTCCCGGGATCACGGAACGACCAGTTGAGGGGGGTGCGAAAATTGCTGTCGATGATGCAGGGATGATGCACCAGATCACCTGGTCTGGCGATCGTTGCGGCTCTCGCGAGATAGGCGGGAGCGGCAACGACCGTGATCGTCATCTCCGCGAGCTTTCGTGCAATAAGCGACGTATCACCTGTGTCACCGATGCGGATCGCCGCATCAAAACCTTCCTCGACAAGATGGACGATGCGGTCGCTAAAGCTGATGTCGAGGGCAAGTCGCGGATAGGTTTGCGCCAATGCCAGAAGGACCGGCGTCAGACGCGTCGACCCGTAGGATAGCGGCGCAGTGATCCGCAGCCTGCCAGCCGGCTCGCTGGTTGCTTCGCGCATCGCCGTATCGAGCGCATCGAATTCGTCAAGCAGCCCCTTGATCCGGTCAAGATAGCCGCGCCCGGCATCGGTGAGCGACAGGCTGCGCGTCGTGCGGTCAAGGAGACGGGTGCCGAGATCGGCTTCCAGACGCGCCACCAGTTTTGACGCCTGTGCGGGGCTGGTCGCGAGCCTTGTCGCGGCGCCGGCAAAGCTGCCGGCTTCAGCAACGGCAACAAACATCCGGTCGCATGCAAGCCTGTCCATCCGCCCCTGTCCTTCCCTCAGCCGCGTCCGCGAAGCCTGTGAATTACCACCCGCCGCCATCGCTTCACAGACAAGAGAGCTGTTTGATCAGACAAAATCAGCTATCGACGTACAGGCGATCAGGTGGGAGGAGCAGATGAAGGGTATCGGATTGCGCGGTCTGCTCGCTTTGTGCACCATCTTGCCACTATCGGCATGGGCTCAGCCATCCTGCGGCGGTGCTGATCAACCCTGTATTGTCGCGCTGGGCACCTACCACGCAGCTCTCCCTGATACGCCTCCTCCTGATGGCGGTAAACGTCCGGCGGTCCTGTTTTTCCACGGCGCCGGCGGGATTGGCGCTGACGCCATCAGCAAGGCGCATTACCTTCGCCCCTTTGTTGACGCCGGCTATGTGATCATTTCGCCCAATGGGCTCGTGCGCACCACCGGCTTCCTCAGCACTGGCTGGTCGTTTCGCCCTGAAGGGCCACAGCAGCGCGATGAACTGGCCTTCGCCCGCGAAGTGATCGCTGACGCAGTCGGGCAATTCAGTATCGATCCTGATCGCCTGCTGATCACCGGCTTTTCCATTGGCGGTTCGCTCGTCTGGTATCTCGCTTGCAAGGAGCCACAGCTTGGCGCGGCCTATGCGCCACTTGCCGGCGGCTTCTGGCGTCCATTGCCGAAATCATGCGCCGGCCCCATCGATCTGCTGCAGACCCATGGCTGGCGCGATCAGACGGTGCCGCTGGAGGGTCGCCCGTTGCGCGGCGGGGAAATCTATCAGGGCGACATCTTCGAGGGCTTGCAGATCTGGCGGGCAATCGACGGTTGTCGCCGTCTGCGGGCGGATAATTTCGAGACCGGTGCTGTCTACTGGGTCCGCACATGGAGTGAGTGCGACAGCGGCCGCGAACTGGCGCTGGCGCTGCATCCCGGCGATCATGATACGATTCCCGAAGGCTGGGCTGAGCGGGCACGCGCCTGGTTTGAACGCCGGATCGCTGCCCAGCGCAAGCGCACCCACTCACAATAACTACACCTATCCCCGCCGGTATTGTTGCAGGCGCGAGACGATGGGCAATACCAGCCAATGCGGGGAGAGTGCCGAGCTCCACGCGGTCAACTTGGTAAAAATGCCGGGCAGGACAATTCGTTTACCTGCCAGAAACCCCTCCCACGCCGCCTTGACGACGTCGTCGGCATTGCTGCGTGGCAGAAGCTTGAACAAAAGCTCAGACTGGATGCCCGCCCGCTCGAAAAATTCGGTACGCACCGGACCCGGGCACAGGGTTGTTACCGTCACGCCCTTGCCCTTGTTTTCTTCATGAAGAGCCTCTCCAAAGGAGCGTACAAACGCCTTGCTGGCGTAGTAGCAGGTCATGTAGGGCCCGGGAAAATAGCTCGCAGTCGAGGCGACCAGCAAAACACCGCCGCGCCCGCGCTTTGCCATGCCCGGCAGAAAGGTGAGTGTCTGCTCGGCGAGTGCTCGGATGTTGAGATCAAGGAGCGCCATCTGAGCGGTCACGCCAATGTCGACCGCATCGCCAATTACCCCAAATCCGGCATTTGCAACCAGAACATCGCAATGAAGGTTTGCATCAGCAAGGAAGCGAACCAGCTTGCTCGTTGCCTCCGGCAGACCAAGATCAAGCGCCAGTATATGGGCATCGCAGCCGAGCGCTCGCGCTTCTGCGGCGGCGTCCTCAAGACCCTGCTGGCTGCGTGCGACAAGCACCATGGTGCGTTTTTCAGCAGCAATCCGCCGGACGAAATCACGACCAAGCCCAACCGACGCGCCGGTGATGATGACGCAAGGTTGCGTATTATCCACCATCAAGGTCTTCCGACATCCACGCCGATGCGCTGGGGCGCGGTTGCAGCAAAAGCCGCCGCGCCTCCATCAATTCCGACAATGCCGCGCGCAGCCTCCGCCGTCCCTCCTCGGAAATATGAGGTGACGGGGCCTCTGGCCGGTACGTGAAATCAGTGGCCGTCGCTATCGCGGCTGGTTTCACATCAGCGCTGTCGCGATTCATCGCGGGTATTTGGCTTTGTCCCGCGGCGATTTGCGGTTCCGTCGGCCCAGATTGAAGCGCTTCGTGATGGGCGTGATCGCTGCTTTCGCCAACCGATTTCAGGCTGGCTGGATTGCTTGCGACGTTCTGGACAAATTTGACGCCCTGCGATTTCAGGATGCGCTGGACGCCTTTGATCGTGTAGCCCTGACCGTACAGGAGATGCTTGATACCGCGCAGAAGATCAACGTCGTCCTTGCGATAATAGCGCCGCCCGCCACCGCGTTTCAGTGGTCTGATATGAGTAAACCGTGTTTCCCAGAAGCGCAGCACATGCTGGGGTAAATCGAGTTCGTCTGCCGCCTCGCTGATCGTCCGGAAGGCAGCTTGGGGTCTGTCGGCTTCCACCGTACGTCCTTCTGCCTCGGTCATGTCACGCATCCGCCTCGCCATTGACCCTCTGCCTGAGGATCGCCGATGCCTTGAAAACCATCACGCGGCGCGGCTCGATCGGTACTTCCTGGCCGGTCTTGGGATTGCGTCCCACCCGCTGACCTTTGGATCTGACAAGAAACGATCCAAACGAGGACAGCTTTACGTTTTCGCCACGTAGGATAGCTTCGGTGATCTCACCAAGCACCAGTTCGACGAGGTGCGCTGATTCCGTTCGTGACAAACCAACCTGCTGGTGAACGCTATCACTCAGATCGGCACGGGTAATCGTCTTTCCGCCCATTCTTGACCCCATATCGTTCCCACCGCGATGACGATAAGCGCGTTGACGGTGCACGGTCAATTGATGTCATGGCCGGCAACGATGATTTTGCGCGTGATTCCGTCTATTTGGTGCCGATGTGTCTATTTCACCCTTGCCATGACGGCACTCGTAGGTCGTTGCATGGCGCCGCGCAGCGCCCATATGGCGGCAACCAGCAGGAAATAATGACGCCAGTGATCGGTATGGATGATGAAGCTGACCATTGTAAGAGGTACAAAGCTCGCGACCAGAACGATCATATGGGACCGCAAGGGGTGAGCACGCCTTATTCCCGAGATCGCCAGCATCACCGTGGTGATGCATAAGGCCAGATAACTCAGACCGCCCGCCCAGCCATAGGACAGGAAGGTGTTGAGATAGGCGTTATGTGCGTCTTCGCCAAAACGCGCTGCGAATTCGAAGGGACCAAGGCCCCAGGGCGCACCGAGAAGGACATTGAGGGCGTTGAGGTAGTTGTCGAAGCGGCCTCCGGTCTTGAGATCATAGCTCTGTTGCAGGGACGCACGCTCGGCGAATACCTTGCCGACGCTGTCAAGCGACAGCAATATGGCAATCAGAGCTGCGAGAAGTACGACGCCGGCAAGACCGGTGATCAGAATGCGCGCGCGCAGGCGTGCCGAGCCCGTCGTCAAGACCGTCAGAACCGCGAGGAGCAGCAGCGACCCAACCAGATGTGCCCACGAGGCGCGGGAGAAACTGAGAAATTGCCCAACACATAAAAACAGAAATGAAGCGATACCTGGTACAAATTTACGCGCGCCCTGGATCAGGTCCTGGGCGATAAACAATGTGGGCGGAATGAGAAACGGCCCGAATACGTTGGGGTCGTTGAAGGTTGCTTTCGCCCTCGTTCCCTCATAGGCGGTGAATAGCGCGCTGGTGCCGGCAATGTTGAAATAGCCGGCAATTGCGGCAAGGCTCGCAAGCAGAGCAGCGATGATCCAGGCGCGGCGCAATAATACGAATCTCGCTGCGGTGTTCTCGCTGAGAAGCAGCCCGTAGAAGAATGTCGACACCGCGAGGAATACCGAGGTGATGGCAAAATTGGCAACGCGCGCGCGCTCCATGATCGGCACGGCGGCGATAATGCCTGATACGTTGAGAACAAGCAGAAGCCCCATCAGCGCCACCATGAAACGCGGCAGACGCAGAGTGCTCGCCAGAACGATGACCATGCCGCCGCTGACGATAAGCTCGTGCGGCGCCGGATCTTTCATGACAAAGAAGCTGACGAGAACGGCTACAAACAGCAGTCGATCGCGAAACCGAACACCGGCAAGCGCGCTTGCCGCGATGCTGTCGATCGCGGCTGGCGCGCTCAATAGGCCGCCTCGGATTTGCTGATGAGCGAGATCGGCGTCATCATCAGGATGTAAGCATCGAGCAGGATCGACCAGTTCTCGATGTAATGCAGGTCGCATTCGACGCGGCGCTGGATTTTTTCAGGCGTGTCGGTTTCTCCGCGCCAGCCATTGATTTGTGCCCAGCCGGTGATGCCCGGTTTCATCTTGTGGCGGGCGTAGTAACCATCGACAACGTCCTGGTAGAGCGCGTCCGCTGCCTTGGCGTGCACGGCATGCGGTCGTGGTCCGACCAATGACAGATTGCCTTTGAAGACCACGTTGAAGAGTTGCGGCAATTCATCGAGCGATGTTTTGCGGATGAAGCGGCCAAGCGGCGTCACCCGCGGATCGCCCCTGGTCACCAGCCGCGTTGCATTGGCATCGCTCTGCTCGCTGTACATGGAGCGGAATTTGTAGACTTCAATCAGTTCATTGTTAAAGCCATAGCGCTTCTGGCGAAAGAGAACCGACCCTGGTGACGTGACCTTCACCGCGAGCGCCACGGCGGCCATGACCGGTGACAGGGCGATCAGCGCGAGCACGCCGATGACGCGATCAAACACTGTCTTGGCGATCGCCCCGCTTGCTGACAGGGGCTTGTCGAAAATATCGAGGAACGGCACGTCACCGATATAGGAATAGGCGCGGGGACGGAAACGCAGGCGCGATGACAGCGCCGAGACGCGGATATCAACCGGCAGCACCCATAATTTTTTCAACAAATGCATCAGCCGCGCTTCTGCCGTCATCGGCAGGGCGATGATGAGAAGGTCGACGCGCGACGTGCGGGCAAAGGCTACAAGATCATCAAATGAACCAAGCGTTGGGTAATTGGCGACCGCGCTGCGGTCGTGGCCGCGATCATC
>JAKFVK010000004.1 GCA_021732205.1 Hyphomicrobiales bacterium
ACGCAACTCACCGCGGCTATACTGCCGCCGGGTGGTTGGGGTCCACATGGCTCCATCCAGGAAGGCTTCGACAACCCCTTGGAATCACGCCAGCCTCAACCACTCAACCCTTTTCGAAACGGGCTCTTATCTCACCATTATTCCCGAGATGATTGATACCAAAATTTGGATTTACGACAGGCTCGCCGTTCGAATCGCGAAAGAACGTTGCGGGGACAAAATTTTTGTTAGCATCTTTTACATAAAAGACTAAATTATCACTCATTGGCTTCCCCAAATGCTGACATTGATGTCTCCATCTATCCTATGCACAATCTCATAATAAATATACGATTGTTCAACCCAAACAGCCCTGCATCTCTGACCGAACTTGTTCCTTGACATAAACGAACATTATTTATTTTCATTTTATTGATTATATATATTTCTAATGCTTTAAAATCTTGATCATTATCAAAATTATTTTTTAAAATAAATATATCTACAGCCTTAAATTCATTAATTACGCGCCAACTCTTATATAAATCGCATACATTGATAGAAATTTGATTGCAAACACCTAAATTATCTAATTGATTAAAATTTTGATTAACATATACACACCTGTTTTTACTTATAATATTAAAATTGCATATTGGCACTAAACTATTTTCATAGAAAAATAACCAAGCATAATTATTCCAATCCGGGTATATCTTATAGATCATGTTTATAACATTTTTTGAAAAAATAACAGAAATAATAATCGTAAATATTAAAAAATATTTTTTTAATCCAAAAAAATTATTCAAATAACATAAAAAAAATATAATAATAATCGGCAGTATAAATGTCATAAAATTAAACGCGTTAAATAAAATATCAGATCTTATTGGAAAAATGCTAAAAATTAATAATTGATAGACAAATAAATATGAAAGAAATACAAAAAATGAAATAAAAAAATGCAATAATATTCTAAAATAAGCTCCCCCAACGACAACGCCGTCCTGCCTGCCTGCCGTATCCTTAGGTCTTTCACTCACTGCCTGCATCCAGAACTCAAATCGGCCTTAGGGTTATTCCGTATACTCTCACCAACAGATCATTCCTGCGGGCCAATCATCCGTATCATTTCATAGCAACCTATGAGCGCCGCATATTGCTGTCAAGCGCGTATCGGGAGGATATCCGGACCGCTCAGGGCGGTCGCGGCACAAGCCCGCTGCCCAGCCATCAGGCGGCTCTCGCCTTCATTGTGCGCGACAGCGCAAAAGCCCGCACAGCGCCAAGCAGCGTCGCGTCAAGCGTTGCTGCCGCGTTGAGATCACGGAGCTGGCCATAGCCTTTGAGCTGCGGCAGATGCTGGGTGTCGGCGGAGACGACAAACCCCGCGGGTGGCACCCAGGCGGTGAGCGTGCGGTTGGTCGCAAACGAGATGGCGGCGGTGCTGCCGGTGGTGCCATCAGCCCGCGTGAAGGTGCCGGTGAAGTCGACGCTGTTGCCAGCGTTCAAAGTATTGCTCACATTGCGCTCAAGGCCAAGCGCGGTGATGCCAAGGGAGGCCAGCGACACCAGCTCGCCCGCCTGCGACACGCCATCGCCATTGAGGTCGCGCCATACCCGCAGCTGCGCGAAATTCGTGTCGCTTGCGGTGATCCGGTTATCGCCATTGCTGTCCAGCGCGCGCAGCGCCGTATAGCCGTCGATGAGCGTGTTGCCGAACAGCTCCCCGATGCCATCGACGGCGCCATTGCCGTTGATGTCGCGCACCAGGAACCCGTCGCCTGGCCCCACCCAGCCGGTGCGCTCGCGAAAGCCGTCATTGTCGAAATCAAACGAGGCGGTTGATGCTGCCGCTGAAATGAGATCAAGCCCGTTGCCGTTGAGATCAAGCACCAGCGGATCGCGCGGCGCCAGCGGCGCCGATGGCGGCCAGCCGGAGGGGTCAAAATCGCCCAGCGGATTGCCGATTGTACCGTCACCGATCCCACGTGTGGGATCGTCAGGGTCTATGGATGGACGAAGCGGCGGCGGCGCATAATTCGGATCAAGTGTGCCAGATCCAGGAGCATATCTACCGGTTCCCGGGTCAGTGTACGTACCGCCGGGCAACCCGGAGCGCCGAAGCGCTTCGTCAACCGTCGCATTGCTGTTGTTACCGAGCGGTTGATAAGGAATATTCGAATCGCCGATGTCGCTAATGGCACGACGAATATTCTCCCAGTCGCCCGAGAGATCGGCACCTTCTTTTACCAAATCCCGATGAAAGGGAGCCTGATCTGGTTTCGGATAATCGGGCGTCCCAGGCTCGTATCGCCTAAGTTCGTCGTGAAATCCGCCCTCAGTCTTGATCGATCCGAATCCATCGAAAAACACCTTTGCAGGGTCTTGGTTTAACGGATTTGTTGGGCCTCCGCGTGCATAGTAAGCTTGTCCAGTTTGATCAGTATAAATTATGAATTTATGAAAAATTATTGAATTATCTCCAAAAATAATCGGCATATATCCAATTTGAATTGTTTCCAGCATATCACAATCCCTGCTTTCTATTTATTAAAAAAATTCCACATCAAACGTATTGCAAAAACATGAAAGCTACAGCATATATAAGCTTTCCACCTTGGAATCCAAATACTATCCATCGATCTATGCCGGGCATTGTGATAACTTTAGCATGCGTTGTTTTAGCTGAAGATAAAATTAAATCTACATTTTTCTCTAAAGCGTAAGAATTTGTAAAATTTTTATATTCGTCAATACTACGCTCACTAAATTTAAAATCATTTTTGTCCAACCATTTTTTAATCTCGGAAATGCTCACATTAACGCCCAGTGCAGCCCTCACCTGATCGGTGACATCAATTTTTGTAGAATCTTTTTTTTTGCGATCCGACTTCTCTACATCTGAAAATATTTTCTGCAGCACGGGGTCCGATGGCTCTCCATCATAAGCCAGAACCGGGACACTTGCGCCGATAACCGCGCCAGCAAGCACAAAGAGAGTCATCATGACAGCCATCCTTCTCAAAAGACCCATTTTCATCGATTTAACCTCAATCAGTGCGTTTTAATTCGCTCACTGCCTGCATCCAGAACTCAAATCGGCCTCGGGGTTATTCCGTATAATCCCGCCGACAGATCATTCCGGCGGGCCAATCATCCGTATCATTCCATAGCAACCTATGAGCGCCGCATATTGCTGTCAAACGCATATCGGGAGGATATCCGGACCGCTCAGGGCGGATCGTGCACAAGCCCCCTGCCCGGCCATCAGGCCGCGCGTGATTGCCCGGCCGTTGCAGAAGTGCTGGCGAGCGCGAACGTGCGGATCTGGCTGAGAAGCGATGCGTCGAGCGTTGCTGCCGCGTTGAGATCACGAAGCTGGCCATCGCCTTCGAGCGCGGGCGATCACGCCTGGCCTGAACATTATTTTTCCAGCACCGCGACGATCTCGGCAAAGCCGAGGTGCTTTGCGTGTTCCAGGGGCGTCACACCATGACGATCGCCCAGCGATCTGTTCGCACCTGCCTTGACCAGATGCTCGACTGTCCGGCGATGGCGCGCACCACCATTTCCCAGAATGACTGCCTCAATCAGCGCCGTCCATCCGAGATTGTTGACGTGGTCCAACGGCGCGCCGGCTGCGATCAGGAGGCGCACCACCTCGTCATGCCCAAGGTGAGCAGCTGCAATCAGCGCCGTGCCGCGATAGGGGCTTGTGACATTGGTGGCGCGATTGCCAAGCGCAAGTGCCGTCGTGAGCGTCTCGACATCGTCAGCCACTGCAGCAATCGTCACCGCATCATAAGCCTGGGCTTCAAGAGCGTTCGCATCACCACCATGGCGAACCAATATCGTCATCGCCTGAGCCTGACGCCGGTAGGCCGCAACATGAAACGGGGTGCGCCCCTTGGCATCGCGCGCATTGACATCGGCGCCGGCGGCAAGCGCAGATTGAAGCATCCTGATGTCGCCACCAGCCGCAGCCTTGTGAAGACCATCATAGGCTGCCAATTCGCCTGGCGTTGGCGGGATCTGGGCATTGGCGTGCGAGAGCAGCGTCACGAAGACCAAACCGCTCATTGCCACAAGAGTTCGCATGTTCATGTGAGTATCGCTGCCCCCCATCTGAGCCGGGCGCATCCTCACCTGCCCGGGCCGTCAGCTTATCATCGATTTTGCCGGGCAAACCACCGACAACCGCCGCGAGATCAGGCGATGATCGGGTCGATCAGCTCACTCCCAAGCCCAGAACCTCGTGGTGCGCTGCGTAAACGGAGCCTATTGCCCCGCCTGCTTACTTGGAAAAACTGGTGGGCGATGTAGGGCTCGAACCTACGACCCGGTGATTAAGAGTCACCTGCTCTACCAACTGAGCTAATCGCCCCCAACAAAAGCGGCCAGTAATGACAGGCCGCCCGTCAAGGAGGGAGGTCGATAACAGACGGCGTCTGCTCTGTCGAGGGGTGTGATCGCGCCGCACAAAGGCAGCTGACGCCCTGCGCTGCGGAAATATCGCTAACTGACGTCAGCCGGCCACAGCCACGCAGCCCCACGTACCCCGCTTGCGTCGCCATGCACGGGTGGAACGATGGGCGTCCAGCATTCATCGGAAAAGACATAGGGCTTCATCAATGACGGCACGTCCTCATAGAGCCGCTGCACCTTGCCCATGCCACCTCCCAGCACGATGACGTCGGGATCCAGTACATTGACAATGTGGGCAAGCGCGCGCGCCAGCCGGTCCGTATATCGCCGGTAGCTTGCCACCGCCTGCGCTTCACCCTCCTCCATGGCCGCAATCACCTCAGCAGGTAAAAGTCTGACCCCGCTATGGCGCCAATGGTCATCGGCAAAGGCTGGTCCCGACACCCAGGCTTCGATACAGCCGCGCTTGCCGCAATAGCAGGCCGGCTTCTCATCAAGTTCGCCATGGCTCACCCAGGGGAGCGGATTATGACCCCATTCACCCGAGATGCGCTGAAAGCCGGCAAGCGTGCGCCCGCCAACGCTGATGCCACTGCCGGCACCCGTCCCCAGAATGACCCCGAAAACAACATCCTTGCCCGCACCCGCTCCGTCGGTGGCCTCCGAGCGCACAAAGCATTTGGCGTCGTTATCAAGGCGCACCTGGCGTTGCA
This sequence comes from Hyphomicrobiales bacterium, assembly GCA_021732205.1. Lineage (GTDB taxonomy): Bacteria > Pseudomonadota > Alphaproteobacteria > Rhizobiales > UBA4765 > Raskinella. The sequence goes on from JAKFVK010000004.1 coordinate 5,124, forward strand.
GAGCGGCGGCAAGATCGACATCGAAGGCATGGCCGATCAGCTCGGTCGTATTGGCATTCTTGACGAGGCCGGTCGCCGGCGAAATGGCGCCGGGAATGCCGACGCCCACTTGCGCCGGGCCGCCACCTCCAGCATCCTGTTCAAGCCTGCCAACCAGCGCGGCGATGGCTGCGATAATCGCCTCGTAACTGCCGCGCGGCGTCGTGACACGTTCACGCGCAAGCAGGCCGCCGGCCGGCGACAAGGCGATGCCTTCGATCTTTGTCCCGCCAAGATCAATCCCGATGCGCATCGCCGCCAAGCCTGGTCATCGCCATGGTCAACAACAACCACGGCACAAGCCTGCTAACCAAGCCGCTGCGTCCTTGTCCAGCGCCGATATCATCCCGGCGCTGCACCCTGGGTAGCGGTATAGACGGCATAGAGCGACTGGCTCGCCGCCATGAACAGGCGATTGCGCTTCGGCCCGCCGAAGCACACATTGCCGCAGATTTCCGGCAGGCGGATGCGCCCCAGAAGCTTGCCCTCCGGGCTCCACACTGTCACGCCGGAATAGCCAACCGCACGGCCCGCATTGCTCGAGCACCACAGATTGCCTTCGACATCAGCGCGCACCCCGTCGGGGCCGCATTTGACGCCGTCGACCATAAAGTCCGAAAAGAGTTTCTGGTTCGACAGCTTGTTGTCACTGCCGACATCGAAGACATGCATGTCGCCCTTGCCGCCCGGCCCGCTATCGCCTGGTCCCTTGCCGGTACTGGCAACGTAGAGCTTCTTGAAATCGGGTGAAAAACACAGACCGTTGGGATCAGGTACTTGCGCCTCGCTGATCACCATGTCGACCCGGCCCGACGGATCAATACGGTAGCAATTGGTGGGCAATTCGCGCCGCGCCGCGCCGATTTCCGCCGCCTGACCAACCCGGTTTCGCAACCGGCCATTGCTGTTGCTGGGACCACCTGCCGCATCCGGCGCACCCTCATAGAGTTGCCCGCCATAGGGCGGATCGGTGAACCAATAGCTGCCATCGGGATGGGGGACGATATCATTGGGTGAGTTCAGCCGCTTGCCATTGAAACTGTCGGCAAGCACCGTCACCGACCCGTCCAGCTCGTAGCGCACAACGCGTCGCGTCAAATGTTCGCAGGATAATTGCCGGCCCTGGAAATCGAAGGAATTGCCATTGCTGTTATTGGACGGCAGGCGAAACACGCTGACCCGGCCATTATCCTCGATCCATCGCATCTGCCGGTTATTGGGAATGTCGCTCCACACCAGATAACGCCCCTGCGCATTCCATGCCGGCCCTTCCGCCCATAATGCACCTGTCCATAAGCGCTGGATCGGCGCGTTGGGCTGCGCCAGCCCGTTGAAGGACGGATCAACGGCAATGACATCAGGATCCCAGAAATAGGTTGTCGGTGCGCCATTGGGGCTGAAATCGCGCGGCGGACTGGTAATCGTGCTGGGCGGCCCGGGCGGTGTCTGCGCCTGCAGCCCGCTCACACCAAGAGCAACCAACCCGGCACCGGCCCCAACAGCCTTGAGCGCCGCGCGCCGCGAGTGGATTGTATCTGCGGCGGACGGCTTATCAGTGAATTTGGCATTATTTTCTGGTCTTTTTGTCATCTGATCCTCCCGGGTTCGACCAATGGGCGGAACGCCTTGGCCTGGTGGCAAATTCACTTGCCGAGCCCCGATGCGGCCCCGCGCGCAGCTTGGCACGAACGCAGGAGCAGATGGAGAAGCAGCGCTGACCTATCTGGCGCATGGCAGCGCTGCGCCGGTAACAATGAGGGAAGATCAGCAGCAGCGCGTCAGCGCACAGCCGCAACGGCATGAACCGGCTCCCGAGCAGAGCCAGGTCATGCCGCGGTTTTTCCTGCGACCTATTCGGCTGCGGTGGCGTGCAGCCGGTCGCGTTTCTGCATCAGCTTGTTGAGGGCGCCAAGATAGGCTTTCGCGGATGCTACCAGCGTGTCGGGGTGCGCGGCCTTCGCGGTTACCGCCTTGCCGGCCTCGGCAAGCCGTACCGACACCTCGGCTTGCGCGTCCGTTCCCTCCGTCACCGCATGCACCTGATAAAGCTCCAGCATCGCCTCATGCGGGACGATCGCCTTGATGGCGTTGAAACAGGCATCGACCGGACCATTGCCCTGCGACTGAACGGTTTTGTGGACCCCGTCAATTTCAAGCGTCAGCGTCGCTACCTGCGGCCCCAGCGTTCCAGCCACCACCAGCAGCGACAGCACCTTCATGCGGTCGGTGGCTGTCGCGATCTTCTCATCGACCAGCGCTTCGATATCCTCGTCGTAGACGTGCTTTTTCTGGTCAGCCAGCGCCTTGAAGCGGTTGAAGGCATCCTCGAACTCGTTGTCGGACAGCTCATAACCCAGCCCCTTGAGCTTGTCGCGGAAGGCGTTGCGGCCCGAATGCTTGCCCATCACCAGCGACGTCTTGGCCACACCCACCGTTTCCGGGGTCATGATCTCATAGGTCTGGGTGTGCTTCAGCATTCCGTCCTGATGGATACCGCTTTCATGGGCAAACGCATTACGGCCGACGATCGCCTTGTTGTACTGCACGGGAAACGACGTGACCGCAGACACCAATTTGGACGCGCGCGTCAACATCTCGCTCCTGATGCCTGTTTCAAAAGGGAAAATGTCGCCACGAACTTTCAACGCCATCACCACTTCTTCAAGCGCCGCATTACCTGCCCGCTCACCGATGCCATTGATGGTGCATTCAATCTGCCGCGCCCCTCCTTCGAGACCCGCTACCGAATTCGCTACCGCCATGCCCAGATCATTGTGGCAATGGACGGAGAAGACAGCCTTGTCGGCATTGGGCACGCGTTCGCGCACCATCCGGAAAAGCGCGCGGTATTCGTCCGGCGCCGTGTAGCCAACGGTATCGGGAATATTGATGGTCGTGGCGCCCGCTTTGATGGCAGCTTCCACGCACCGGCACAGGAAATCGTGCTCGGTACGGGTACCATCCTCTGCCGACCATTCAACATCGGCCACCAGATTGCGGGCGCGGGTAACGGATGCAATCACCATTTCCAGCACCTCGTCCGGCTCTTTCTGAAGTTTGTATTTCATATGCACCGGCGAGGTGGAGAGGAAGGTATGAATGCGCGGGCGCCTTGCCTTGCGCACCGCCTCGCCTGCCCGCTCGATATCCTTCACGCCGGCACGCGCGAGCCCCGCGACAACCGCGTTCTTGACCCGCGAGGCAATCATCGACACCGCTTCGAAATCACCGTTCGAGGCGATCGGAAATCCTGCTTCGATGATATCAACGCCCATTTCGTCAAGAAGATCAGCAACCTGCAGTTTTTCTTCCAATGTCATTGTAGCGCCGGGGCACTGCTCGCCGTCGCGCAAAGTGGTGTCGAAGATAACAACCCGGTCTTTGCTGTTCACAGATTTAGATGTGGACATGATCTGATCCTTCGCCATGGGCGCTGACCCTGTCGGTCGCGCCGCTTGTTCAATTGCATGGATGAAACTGACTACGCGGGGTCTGGCCAGGTGCTCCCCTGAGAGCCCAGGCAACAGCCCGGACGGCCCTCAGGGGCTGATAAGGCGAAGGAGGGCAAGAAGCGAGGGGCGCGCCGCGCGCGAGGCAATGCTGCGCTGTGGGGTGAATGCCCCTTCCCGCTGCGCTGTCTGGTATGTCGCCCAAATCAATCGACTGCTCCGTGCCCGGAAAAAAACCGGGGAACTCCAATGCTCGTTTCTTTTGGTAAACGAGACGTGAAGCGCTGGCAAGACAGCCCCAGGGCAAATTGCCGACACCTCCTCTTGCCTCACCCCATGGATTTTCGCATTCTCTCTGAGATGAGCGTTGTTATTCACGAGGAGCGGGGAGGTTTGTCATGCGTGTTTGCCTGATTGCAGCTTTACTTGCAGCCACCGTTTCTCTGTCGCCGCTTGGCGCGACGCGCGCATCTGCTGACAATTGCAGCGAACGGGCGGAGCGCATGCGAGCCGCGATCCAGATTGATGTGCGCAAGCGCCAGATCGCCGAGGGCGTGGCCAAAGACCTCCTGCCGCAGGTTGAAAAGGCCGAAGCCTTGTGCAAAGGCGGCAAGGTCAGCGATGGTGAGAAAGCGCTTGATATGATCACCAGAAAATTCGGCTATCGCTAGTCGCGACAGCGCACGACCAAGCATTGCGCTCGACGCCCTCTGTCGGCCCCGTGAACAGTCATTAAGCGCGATAAAACAGACATTCAGCTAAATGACACGTACACACCATTTTTATGTCATTCGAACAACCAGATCAGGGTCGAAGGTGATGGTTGAGGGGTTGGACATGACACTCCCGCTCCCGCCGCTCCCCCGGCACGGTTTCGCGGCAATCCCTGTCGGGCCATCAGGATCGACCATGACAACCAAAACAATTTTTCTTTCGGCCTTGATTGCGGCCAGCCTGTCGACTGCTCCGCTTGCCTTTGCGCAGGCTCCCTCTGTCCAGCCGCGTGTCACCACGCCAACCGCACCACCCGCTGCGACCACGCCCGCGACACCAGTCCAGCCCGCGCATCCCGCCAGCTCCCCAGGCGCAGAAGGTCAACCTCAATACCGGCGCGGCCAGCGATTTCGACAAACTGCCGCAAATCGGCGCGGCGTGGGCCAAGGTCATCATCGATGAGCGCGCCAAGGGCCGCTACAAGAACTGGAATGATTTCGTTGCGCGTATGAAGGGTACAACGGTCAATCAGGTGGCGATCGAGGCCATCACCGGCAAGGTCAGCTTCTGACGCCGGGCTGAAGCATTTTATATATAGCGGGCGCGCCTCACCTGCGGAGGGCGCGCCCGCCCCATTTTAAGGTAGCAGCGACGACGCCGTCCACGCCATCAGCACCATAGCGTCCCTTCGCTGAAGCGCACGGCGTAACCGCCGATACGCGCGCCCGTCAGGCGCCCCGCTGCAATCTCCACCTCAAGCGTGATGAGGCTTGCCCGCCCCATCTCGATTCCCTGTTCGATGGGCACAACATGACGGCCATCGGTGAGACCATCGAAACGCACCGCGACGCCGGCAAACGCCGCCGCAGCTGATCCTGTCGCGGGATCCTCGGCGATGCCGCCGAACGGGAAGAACATCCGCCCGCGATAGGCATGCTCGGTCGGCATGTCGAGCGGCGTATAGATATAGGCGCCGTCGCGGCCAAAAGCCTCCAGCCAGTTACCACTGACCGCATGCGCCCGATGCAGCGCGTCACGGTCGCGCACG
>JAKFVK010000178.1 GCA_021732205.1 Hyphomicrobiales bacterium
GCAGCCGCTGCGCCAGCATTGATTTTCCGGCCCCCGGCGGCCCGACCATCAGCAGATTGTGGCCACCGGCTGCCGCCACCTCAAGGGCGCGCCGCGCGCTTTCCTGCCCGCGCACATCCGCCAGATCAAAGCCATTGCCTTCATTTGGCGCCATGGCCGGCTTGGGGCGGCCAAGCAATTGCGTGCCGCGCAGATGGTTGATGAGGGCAATCAGATTGGGCGCCGCCAGGATTTCGACGTCATCGCCCGCCCATGCCGCTTCCGGGCCGCTTTTGGCCGGGCAGATGAGGCGATGGCCCTGGGCACTGGCGGCGATCGCTGCCGGCAGCACGCCGGTGACCGGGCTGATCGCCCCGTCGAGCGCCAGCTCGCCCAGCACGGTTGCGCCCTCAACCGCATCGCTTGGAACGGCGCCAAGGGCTGCCATCAGCGCCAGCGCGATCGGCAGATCGTAATGGCTGCCTTCTTTGGGCAGGTCGGCTGGCGCCAGATTGATAGTGATGCGCCGCGCCGGCAGCGACAGGCCGGAGGCAATCAGCGCCGAGCGCACCCGCTCCCGGCTCTCCGCCACCGCCTTGTCCGGCAGGCCGACGATGTTGAAGGCGTTAAGTCCCGGCGCCACATGGACCTGCACATCCACAGGCCTGGCCTCGATACCGATAAAGGCAACTGTCGAAACGCGCGAAACCATGACATTTAAGCCCCGAATAAAAGCAGGCTAGCAGAGGGTTCATCAAAAGAAAAGAACGAAGTAAGAACGAACCCGTCTTACCGGTAAGCCTCTATCGCCTCCCACACTTTCGGCGCCAGATCAGGCCCGCCGATCCGCTTGATAGCGCGGATGCCCGTAGGCGCCGTGACGTTGATCTCGGTGAGATTGCCGGCGATGACATCGATGCCAACCAGGATCAGTCCCATGTCTTTCAGCGACGGGCCGATGGTCTCGCAGATTTCCCGTTCGCGCTCCGTCAGATAGGTGGCGGTGGCGGCCCCCCCGCGCACCATGTTCGAGCGCAGATCGTTTTCAGCCGGTACCCGGTTGACGGCCCCGGCGAAGACGCCGTCAACAAGGATGATGCGCTTGTCGCCATCCTTCACCTCTTTCAGGAAGCGTTGCACCACCCAGGGTTCGCGGTAGGAGGTTGAAAAAATATCGTAGAGCGAGCCGAAATTGAGATCATCGCGGGTGATCCGCACCACCGCGGCCCCGCCATGACCGTAAAGCGGTTTCATGACGATATCGCCGAATTCGCGGCGGAAGGCCTCGATATCGCTTTTGTCGCGAGTGATGAGGGTTGGCGGCATCAATTGCGGGAATTGCGTGACGAAGATTTTTTCCGGCGCGTTGCGCACCTGGCGCGGATTGTTGACCACCAGCGTTTTCGGATGGACGCGCTCCAGAAGGTGGGTCGCGGTGATGTAGTGAAGATCAAAGGGTGGGTCCTGGCGCATCAGCACGACGTCGAACTCGTCCATGTTGCGCAACTGCGCCGGCCCGGCGGTGAAATGATCGCCTTCTATGTCGCGCACGCTCAGCGCCTGGACATGGGCAAACACCCGGCCATCGCGCATCGACAATTGGTCGGGCGTGTAGAAGGACAACTCGTGGCCGCGCTGCTGCGCTTCGAGCAGCAGGGCAAATCCGCTATCCCCGGCAATCCGGATCCGCTCGATCGGGTCCATCTGCATGGCGACGTTCAAAGCCATCCGGCTCTCCTTGATTTATCGTCAGACCTGTTCACGATCCAAAGACCCCGGCATCGTGACGCGGGAAGCCAAGCGGCGTGACGGATACCACGTCAAAGCGCATCTCCTCTTGGGCGAAAGCAGCGTGGCGCGCAAGCCACCAGCCGGCGGCCCCGATGATGCGCTGCTGCTGGCGTGGCGTCACCGCGTCAAGGGCTGCCTCTCGCTGCCCTCGTTGTTTGACCTCGATGAAAGCGATAATGCCGCCCCGTTTGACAATGAGATCGATCTCTCCCAAGGGGGTCCGCGCCCGCTGGGCAAGCACGCGATACCCCTTGCAGACGAGCAGCGCCGTTGCTGCCCATTCCGCCAGCCGGCCGCGTCGTTCCGCCTTTTGACGGCGACGCGTCTCAGGGTTCGTCATCACGCCCGAGCGCCAGTGCGCGCGCATAAATCTCGCGCCGTGATACCCCGAAAGCACCGGCGATTTCCGCCGTGGCATCCTTGAGGCTGAGGCGTTTCAGCGCGGCTTTCAGCGCTTCCTCAACGTCTTCCGGTGATATTTTTTCAACGAGCGGCGGGCCGATGACGAGGACAATCTCGCCCTTGGGCTCGATCCCGGAAAAACGCTCCGCCAGTTCAGGCAGCGTCCCGCGTTCGACCGTTTCATGAAGCTTCGTCAGTTCGCGGCACATGGCGGCCGGGCGCGCGCCGAGGCAGGCGGCCAGATCGGCCAGGCTGTCGCCAAGCCGCGGGCCGGTTTCAAAGAAAACCAGCGAACTGGGCACGCGCGCCAGCTCATCAATCCGTCCGCGACGCGACACGCCTTTGGCTGGCAGAAAGCCGGCAAAGAAAAAGCAATCCGTCGGCAGTCCCGCGACCATCAGCGCTGTCAGCGCGGCGGATGGTCCGGGCACGGGAATGAGCACGTGGCCGGCTGCGGCTGATTCGCGCACCAGGCGAAAGCCCGGATCGGACACCAGCGGTGTCCCGGCATCCGATACCAGGGCGATGGCCGCGCCTTCCGCCAGTCGCGCCAGGATTTTCGGGCGCTGGGCGGCGGCGTTATGTTCGTGATAGGGCGTCATGGCAACGTCGATGCCGTAATGGGTGAGAAGGCGCCCGGTGACGCGTGTATCCTCGCAGGCAACGAGATCAACGCCAGCCAGCGTCTTCAGCGCTCTGAGCGTGATGTCATCGAGATGGCCGATCGGTGTTGCCACCACATGCAGCCCCGGCGCCGTGCGCCCGACGATCAGACGCTGCCCGGCGACAAGGACACTGCGCTGGCTGACAGCAAGCGCGGATGGTTCGGCATCTGCCCACTGACGCTCTCTTGGCATTTGCGCGGACCTCCCCTAGATTGATCACCTCATCGTGACCGGGCCAGCCGCAGGCGCTGTGGCGGCTTTCCCTAAAGGCACATGTGTTACCGGTACGTGTGCGGCATTGCCGCCGGAGTGATGTCATTCAAATGGTATTCTGTCCACGCGCTTGAGCGGATATGAGACGATCGTGAAGAAAACGAGCATGAAGCGCACGAAACCACCGGCATCCTCAGCTGAGCATCAACGCGGTCAGATTGACCGGCGGGTGGCGCTTCTGGGTGTTTCTGCCGGAACCCTGACGCTTGCCGGCTGCCTGTCGGCTCCCAATCCGTTTTCCAGCGGTCAATCGGCGGCGCCGACACCGCCCCCGCCCATCGCCCAGCCACCAGCCCAGACCATTGGCGAGGGCACCGTCCCGGGCGCCCTCATCCTGCCGTTGAGCGCCAGTGGCAATGCCGGGCGTGCCGCTCAATCGATGCGCGGCGCCGCCGAGCTGGCGATCGCCGAATTCCAGTCGCCGGATGTGAAGATTTACGTCTTCGATGATCAGGGAACCCCGCAGGGCGCTCAAGAGGCGGCGCAACGGGCGATGCAGATCAACCCGCAATTCATTCTGGGCCCCCTCTTCGCGCCAGCCGTTCAGGCGGTGGCACAGGTGGTGCGCCCGACAGGCGTCCCCGTCATCGCCTTTTCAACCGATGAAGCTGTCGCGACGCGCGGCGTCTATCTGTTGTCGTTTCTGCCCTCAACCGACGTTGCCCGCATCATCGGCTACGCTTCTTCACAGGGGCGCAAGAACATTGCCGCCCTGTTGCCAGACGATGCCTATGGCTCGGTCGTTGACGGCGAATTGCGCACGCGTGCGACCGCAGCCGGTGCCCGTATCGTCGCCCTTGAGCGCTATCCGCTTGATCGGGCCAAGATGCAGGAGCCGATCCGTCGCCTCATCCCCGCGTTGAAGGATGCCGATGCGCTGTTCATCCCCGACGGGGCGGATGCGGTGGCGCTGGTGCTGGATTCGCTGCGCATCGCCCAGGCGCCGCTGGCCAATCTCAAATTACTGGGCACGGGTCGTTGGGATGATCCGCGCCTGTTTCAGAATCCGCTCGCCAATGGCGGTTGGTTTGCTGCTCCTGACGGCGCCGGCTTTCAGCAATTCGGCACCCGCTACCGCAGCCGTTTTACCACCGGCGGCGATCCCGCCCGCACCGCTTCGCTGGCCTATGATGCGACATTGCTGATGGCCGCCCTGTCGCGCCAGCCAGGTGATGGGCAGCGCTTCGGCGAGGCGGCATTGACCAACCCGAATGGTTTTGCCGGCATTGATGGTATTTTCCGCTTCAACGCCCGTGGCCTCAACGAGCGGGGCATCGCCGTGCTTGAAGTGCGGCGCGGCACATCGGTGGCGATCAGTCCGGCACCGCGCAGCTTTGCCGCTGGCTGAGGCCCGGTTTGATCCCGTAGCCGCGCATCCGTCGTGCGGCGGCTGGGGTCGCAACCCTAGAAAGCCTTGAAACAGATAATCGTCCGCGTGTCCTTGATGCCGGTAAAGCGCTGCACATGATCGGCGACGAACTGGCCGATATCGACGTCGACAGGAACATAGAATTTGACCAGAAGATCGAAATCTCCGGCTGTCGAATAGATTTCCGACGCAATTTCCGCGTCCGCGATCGCCGTCGCGACGTCGTAGGTGCGACCCAGTTCGCATTTGATCTGCATGAAAAACGGACGCATGGACAATCCTCCGGATGCCGGGATGGCAGGTTATAAGAGCGGTTTTGTGCCAGACCCTGGCGCAACGCAAGTATCGCCCACACTTGGCGCTGGCCAGCCCTGCAACATCCCGCCCTAGATCACGGCGAGGCTGACGATCGCCTTGGTCATGTCGCTGTCCGGGTCTGACAGCGGATCGACCACGGTAAAGTGATCGGCGCCTTCAAGCTCAACCCCGCGTATGGCGCTCCCCCGCTGGCCCCAATTGTCAACAAATACCCGTTGCTGGCGCAGAAACTCGGGAGATTCCTTCGCGCCGACCACACACACGACACGTTTGCCTCTGGGCGCTGGCATAAACAGGGGGGATACGGCTTCAGCCTCGCGCGCATCAAGGCCGAGCTTGGCGTTGATGCTGGTTGGAATCAGTGGCTCAAGGTCAAACACACCGGAGATCGGCACGGCTGCAGCCACGGGATCAAAGCCCAGATCGGGCGTGATAACCGCCCAGTCGCTCGCAGCCATAACGGCTGCCAGATGACCTCCCGCCGAATGCCCCGACACCACCAGAGGCCGGCTGCTACGCTTTGCAAGATGAGCAATAAGCATTTGTATTTCTTTGATAATACCGGCAATTGTATTGTCCGGGCATAATGTATAGCCAGCGATCGCCACATCGATCCCATGGCTGCCGGCGCCATGGGCTACCTGGCTGAAGGTGGATTTGCCGAGCGACTGCCAATAGCCGCCATGAATGAAGAGCAGCGTTGCGCCAGCACTTCTGCCGGCCGCCGCCAGATAATCATAGCGCTGTCGCTCGCCGCTACCATAGGCGATGTCGAGGGCCCACTCACTCTGCCGCTGTGACCGGATATGAGCCGCCTCGCGCACCCAGCGCGCGAATATCTGCGGATGCTCCGGCACCCGCGCCCGATTGTTATATTCGACTTCAAGATCGATCATGGCGCCATCTCAATTCATGTCAGCAGAAGAACGCACCCTGCAGGCGCTGAACCGGCACAGTGAGTGAATTCAACAATTGCGTCCAGCATCATGACAAGGCATGGACATGATCGAGCCAGCGAGATGAAAGGCCTGCCATGTCCACCATTTCCGATTCGTCACTCGATCAGATCTTTCGGCAAGCGCGAACCCATAGCGCCTGGCTCGACAAGCCGGTCACCGACGTTCAGCTGCAGGCGCTCTACGACCTGTCAAAATGGGGCCCGACATCGGCCAATACCCAGCCCCAGCGCGTCCTTTTTCTACGCTCAAGCGAGGCCAAGGAACGCCTGAAACCGCATCTGGCACCGACCAATGTCAGTAAATCCATGGCCGCGCCCGTCGTCGCGATTATCGCTTATGATCTCGAATTCTATACCGAAATGGGCCGCATGTTTCCTCATAACCCCACCGCCCGTTCATGGTTTGAGGGAACGCCGGCGGCTTTTCCCACCGCCTTTCGCAATGGTACCCTGCAGGGCGCCTATCTGATGCTGGCGGCCCGCGCGCTTGGGCTTGATTGTGGGCCGATGTCGGGTTTCGAGCATGAAGGGGTCGATCAGGAATTTTTCGCCGGTACGCAGTGGAAGTCGAATTTCCTGTGCAATATCGGTTATGGCGATAAATCCAAGCTGTTTCCGCGCGGTCCGCGCCTGACTTTCAACGAGGCGTGCAAAATTCTCTGATCATCGCGCCGCGCCGTTAGCCTGCAGCGAAGCCTGGGCGCGTTCTATCACCGAAATGACCGCATGACTTTCCTGGCCGTCAGTCAGCGGGGTGGCGCCTGAGCGTGTGGCATTGAGAAAATGGCGACATTCCGCCTTGAGAGGCTCGCTTTCAGCCACCATCACCGCTTGGGGCTGGCCCGGCGCCGGCTGCACCGCCGCGTCATCCCAGTCGAGAGCCGGCCGGTGTAGCGTCAGTTTCTCGCTCCACCCGCGCGTATCGTCAAAGACAATGACGCCCTCTTCGCCGGTGACGGTCAACCGGTGCTGCTTGACCGGCGACATCCAGGACAGACGCACCTGCGCGCTGCGATTGCCCGAAAAGACCAGCCGCAATGTTGCCATATCGCTGACGCCTGTCCGCAAAAACGCGTCGCCATGGCAGATCACGGCGTCAGGCTGCGCCTTCATCACCGCCAGGATCATCGACAGATCATGGGGCGCCAGACTCCAGATCACGTCTTCATCGATCAGGATTTTACCGAGATTGAGACGCTCCGATACGATATGGCGCACCGGCCCGACCGTGCCGGCCTCCGTCATCGCCAGCAGCGTTTCGAATGCCGAATGGTAGCGCAGGATATGCCCGCCCATCAGGGTGCGGCGCTGACGCTTGGCAAGATCAGCGAGAATTCCGACCTCGACCGATGACATCGCCAGAGGCTTTTCGACGTAAACGTGCTTGCCCGCTTCAAGCCCTTGTCTGGCAAGCTCGAAATGGCTGGGGCCCGGCGTGACGACAGCCAGCGCCTCGATCTGCGGGTTGGCCAGAACATCGGCGAAATCCATCGCTGTGCCGCCATGGCGTTCCGACAATGAACGCGTGAGCTCAGGGTGATGGTCGACAAGGCCGGCAAGCACGCCCAATTCGGCGAAATTGCGCACCAGATTCTTGCCCCAGTAACCGCAACCGATCACCGCCACGCGGGGCCAATGGTCTGGCGACATTTCCGCCATATAGTCCTCCCGACGCTCGATGGCGGCTGGTGTTTATCGGAAGGAAGCGGATTTGAGAAGCTTTGTATGCTCTCAGGCGACCTGCCCTGCTTCCCAGCCGAGGATCGCCTGCTTGCGCGTCAGACCCCAATGGTAGCCGCACAGCGATCCACCGCGGCCAAGGACCCGGTGACAGGGAACGACAAACGACACCGGATTGCGCCCCACTGCCGTACCGACGGCGCGCGAGGCCGAGGGCTTGCCGATCGCCGAGGCAATGTCGGAATACGAGATCGCACGCCCCAACGGAATGCGCAGCAATGTCTCCCACACCCGGATTTCAAAATCGCTGCCGATGAGATGAACGCGAAGCGGGATATCGCGGGACCATTGCGACGGGTTGAAGATGCGGTTGGCGAAAGGCTGCGTCCCGGGATGATCTTCGACGAGCTTTGCCCGTGGCCAACGTCTGACCATGTCAGCATAGGCGCTTGCCTCCTCACCCTCATCGGCAAAAGCCAGTCCTGCCAGTCCGCGCTGGGTCGTCATGATAAGCGCCCTGCCGAAGGGTGAGGCGTGCCAGCCCCAGCGGATGTCGACGCCCTCGCCGCGCGATTTATACTCGCCTGGCGACATCGCAACATGATTGACGAAGAGATCGTGAAGCCGCCCCGGCCCTGACAACCCAACGTCGAGCGCGGCATCAAGAACACTTGCCGAGCCATCAAGCAGCGCCTTGGCATGATCAAGTGTCAGCGCCTGCAGGAAGGCTTTCGGCGACAGCCCGGCCCAGCGGCTGAAGAGCTTGTGGAAATGGGTGGGGGACAGGCCGGTTCGCGCCGCAATATCATCAAGCGTCGGCTGAGCGCGCCAGTTTTCCGTACAGTAGGCAATGGCGGCCTTCACCCGCTCGTAATCAGCAAGGCGCTGGCGGTCATCACTGACGTCGTGGTCGGGACGGACATCAAGCGGCATGGGGCTGGCTCCTTCGATCATCATCCCAATCCTAGCCGTTGGTTGTGCTGGTCGACACCCGATTCTTGCGTTGTCTGATCCTAGTCGCAGATGAAGCGGAACGCACTTCCCTGCTGTTGCACACGCCCTATCGGATTGCCGGGAAAATGCGCTGTGCACAACAAGATGTCGTCATCGCAGCAGCGCGTGAAAACCGCCCGCCGCGTGCGCCCGGCCTCGGCTGAATCATAATCTGATATCATGCCGATCTCGGGATATTTGATCTGCAGCGGCGAATGCACCATGTCGCCGGTGATCAGCGCCTGCTCGCCCGAGCGCTCGCCGACCTCGACGGAAAAATGATCGATGGTATGGCCGGGTGTCGGGATCATCCGCACGGCTTCGGTGATGGAATGCGTGCTGGTGACGATCTCGGCCCGCCTTGCTGCAACGATCGGCAGGACGCTGTCCTCCATCCATGGACAGCTTGCCGGATCGCGCTTGTGTTTTGCCGACCAGAAGTCGAGTTCACGGTTAGCGAAGAGATAGCGCGCTTTTGGAAACGTCGGCACCCAGCGCCCGTTTTCCAGCCTGGTATTCCAGCCGACATGATCGCCGTGGAGATGGGTGCACAGCACGACATCGATATCCTCGACCGACAGGCCAAGCGCGGCAAGATTCGTCTGCCAGGCATCGCTTGCCATCATGTGCCAGAGGGGGCGCGCCGGCCGCGCCTTGTGGTTGCCAACGCAGCTGTCGACGAGAATGATGAGGCCATTGGCGCGCACCACATAGCTCTGGATGGTCAACACCACCTTGCCACTTGCCGGATCAAGATAGTCCGGCTCCAGCCAATGACGGTTTTCGGCGATCAGCTCGGGCGTCACCGCTGGAAAGAACTGCGCAAAGGGCATGAACGGCAAGCGGTCCTGCTCGATGATACGCTCGATGGTGATCGACCCAAGGGACAGAGGCGTCGGCATTACTGGCTCCAGCCGGTTAGAACTGTGATGCCCGCAGGGCGACGTCGCCCGTCCGCGCCCGTCTCAGCGCGGCATCGAGTGCATCGGCGAAATCGGCGCGCTCGGGTGGCGACAGGGCCGCAGCGATCCGCAGGCTGCGCCCGTGCGAGGTCAGGTCAAGCGCCACCACGCCTTCATCCACGATGTTATGGCGCCTGAGCCGGGTCCAATAGGGGTTGAAGCGCATTTCCCGTGGTGTGCCCGAAACGGGAACATCGCGGATGACCAACTCGGCCATGGTGAGCGATACTTCCTCACGCCGGCGTGCCGCCCGTCGACATAAAAAAAACGCCAGCGCGATTGCCGCGACATCCAGTCCGAGAAAGCCAACCACCGGCCAGGCACCGAGAAGCAGAAAGGCGCCGCTGGTGATGGCGTTGAGCGCGCCGACTGATCCGATCACGAGTGCCACCCCGCGCCGGCTGAGCGACAGGTGCGGCGTGATCACCACCTGGAACAGAAACGCCTCCGGCTTGTCCGGCGCCGATGACAAGGAATGGGTGGCGAGGCTCATGGTCAGCGACTATAACCGCTCCATGAGCAAAGCGAAGCCAAAAGCGACCAGTCAGCCTGCCTCTGCGACAAAAAGCGCACGACGCCCGGGCGCCGACGCGATCGCAGCGATGTTCCGTCGCTGGCAGGAGCGCGAACCGCATCCCAAAAGCGAGCTCGAATCAGTCAATGCCTATACGTTGCTGGTGGCGGTCGTTCTCTCGGCGCAGGCAACCGATGCCGGCGTGAACAAGGCGACACGTGCCCTTTTCGCCCGCGCCGACACTCCGCAAAAGATGGTGGCGCTTGGCGAGGAGGCGGTGCGCGAGCATATCAAGACCATCGGCCTCTTCCGCAACAAGGCGAAGAATGTGATCGCCCTGTCGCAAGCCCTGATCGCTGATCATGGCGGC
>JAKFVK010000126.1 GCA_021732205.1 Hyphomicrobiales bacterium
GATGCGCATGATCTGGGCGCAAGCGCATTGCCAATCTTGAGGGACAGGCCGGGGCAACCATCCTGCCGATGCGCGCAAAGTGAGGGAACCAGCACGATGAGCGATTACGTCGGCATTCTTGAAGGCGGGGGCGGCAATTGGGGTGTGCGCATCTTCGATATCGACGGCTGCGTTGGGGCGGGAGCAACCGCGGAAGCGGCAATTGCCGCAGCAACGGAGGCATTGCGCGATGTTGTGGCCTACAAGCGAAGCGGCAACCATCCCGTGCCGTCACCATCCAGCCTTGCCCATGTCATGGCGAGCGGGGAAGTCAGAGCCGGGGAGCGCGCTATTCTCATTCCGCTCACCATCGACGCCGGATGATCGATAAACACACCGTCGCTTGATACCTCGCTGATTGCCTCCCGTTCGTTTTTGTAGTAACAATAATCATGGAAATCGACTTCGATCCGGCCAAGCGCCAAGCCACATTGGACCATCGCGGCTTGGACATGGCGCGGGCGGGAGAGGTTTTCGACGGCACAACCCTCACCATCGAGGATGACAGGACGGATTATGGCGAACCGCGCTTCATCACGATTGGAACTCTCGACGGGCGAATGGTTGTGCTGGTGTGAACGCCCCGCGCCAATGCGCGCCGGATCATATCGATGAGGAAGGCCAATGATCGCGAACAAAAAGCCTATGGCCCCCGTCTGGGCTGACCCCGATGACGCGCCGGACCTGAGCGCCCCGGAATGGGCGGCGAAGCTTGCCAAGGCGAAGGTGACCCGCGGGCGCCCCAAGGCCGAAGCACCCAAGGTTTCGACGACCTTGCGGCTGGATGCGGATATCATCGAGCGCTTTCGGGCCGATGGTCCGGGCTGGCAATCACGCATCAACGCTGCCTTGCGGGATTGGCTCAAGGCGGGGTGATGTAGGGCGGTATTGGCAAGCGCGCCCCTTGGCAGTCAGAAACAACCAACACAGGACGCGGATATGTACAGCCGCAGCATCAAGGACCACCCGTTTTACATCCGCATGAAGCAACTTCCTGCCGAAGAGGTTGCGGCGTGGGTTCTTGGTGAGTTGTCGATTGAAAAGGCAGATGCGAATAACCGGAAAGCTGCGTTTCGGCGTGTAGCGAAACATATCACCGCCGGAAAGGCTGAACGCTCAAAGTATGGCTTCAACTCCGATACCACCGGCGAAATTGCCCGCGCTATGGAATGGGAGTTCAAGGCTGGTATGAAAGCAGGGCAATCCGCCAAAGGCACGCCGAAGTAAAAGTAACCGACAAAAAACGGACACAGAATATAAGTCGGCACGCAGATACAACTGACAAATCAGAACCGCTGTATCTACTTAGAATGTAAATTGCGAGCGATAGAAACAATTTCATTCATGAATGATTGAGCCAACACATTATCAGAAAACGCCTTTTCTACATTCGTCGTGGTCTTCGGATCGCCTGGGTTTGATTTTGAAAAACGGGCGGCAATTTCTCTGTATATCGCAGCCTTTGTTGTCAACCCCCTTGCTTTCGCAGGATTCGACCGAATTTCAGCCTTCAGCGCGGCCAAGTCGCCATCGTATTTTCGCGGTGCCCCGCCCTTCGATTTGCCGCCATCTTCGGATGAAGTGTTGGCTTCTTGAGGAAGTGCAAACCGGATGTTGGTGACCGGTGCCTCATCACTGCCATCGCGGAAGATGGCAAACGATGAGAGATCAAGCGTGGCGGTGGCAGGGGAGAAATCATCATCGAGCAAAGTGGCGTCAGAAACTTTTCCATCGCCCCATGTGACGGGCATCGTTTCCAGATAATAGGCAAGCGCGTCGAAGCGGCTGGCCAGCACATCGGCGATGGTTTCGGCATTGGCTGTCACCATCGGCGCGATGATGGGCAAAATCGTCTTGGCGATTGTGGACTTGCTGGCCAGAGGCATTCCCTACCGATTTCCCTGTGGTAGGCTCGTCATTCGATCAGCCGTTGAAGACGAGGCGCCGTGGCTTCCCTACCGATTTCCCTGTGGTAGGCTGCACAGGCAGCAAAGGCTTGCCGAGGCGGCGCCGTGGCTTCCCTACCGATTTCCCTGTGGTAGGCTTTATCGGTGTCCGCTGCGCCGGCGACCGACGCCGTGGCTTCCCTACCGATTTCCCTGTGGTAGGCTAGCGGTTCAGGCCGCATGCCAAGCCGCCGCGACGTGGCTTCCCTACCGATTTCCCTGTGGTAGGCTTCAAGCCGCGGCCGCGTACACGTTCACCGTGCCGTGGCTTCCCTACCGATTTCCCTGTGGTAGGCTCTTCCTCGCTCTCGGCAAAATGCACACAGCGCCGTGGCTTCCCTACCGATTTCCCTGTGGTAGGCTTGGAACCACGCCCATGTCGTGGTCTACCCGGCCGTGGCTTCCCTACCGATTTCCCTGTGGTAGGCTGATGTGGCAATCCATTGTGCGCCAGCTTCCGCCGTGGCTTCCCTACCGATTTCCCTGTGGTAGGCTGCTCAAAGGGGCGGAGCGGCTGAAGGCGGCGCCGTGGCTTCCCTACCGATTTCCCTGTGGTAGGCTCAGGAGTGGAACCGTGTCATGGGCAACCTGGCCGTGGCTTCCCTACCGATTTCCCTGTGGTAGGCTGACAAGGTGCGCGCGCGTGCGCGCGATCTCGCCGTGGCTTCCCTACCGATTTCCCTGTGGTAGGCTGTCGTATATATTTCCACATGCGCTTTACGCGCCGTGGCTTCCCTACCGATTTCCCTGTGGTAGGCTCTCAAAAGCTTCCATCACTTGCCACTTCTGGCCGTGGCTTCCCTACCGATTTCCCTGTGGTAGGCTAGGATGAGCTGTCTTGTTCAGCAATAGGCGGCCGTGGCTTCCCTACCGATTTCCCTGTGGTAGGCTCACACTCATGGCGACCCGCAAGCCAGCGGCGCCGTGGCTTCCCTACCGATTTCCCTGTGGTAGGCTTATGAACTATCGTCGCCGCGCGCCGGTAAGGGCCGTGGCTTCCCTACCGATTTCCCTGTGGTAGGCTGTCAAATCCGTGCGGCTTGCCTTTGCGCCTGCCGTGGCTTCCCTACCGATTTCCCTGTGGTAGGCTCCGCGAATGTGATCGCCAGGATCTTCGATGGCCGTGGCTTCCCTACCGATTTCCCTGTGGTAGGCTCTGCAGCAGGATTAGCCGACAGAGTTATACGCCGTGGCTTCCCTACCGATTTCCCTGTGGTAGGCTTCGCGCACGCTGCACAACTTATCCGGCTGGGCAGCCAGATACATAAGACTGCGTAAGCCGTAGTCGGTGAAAATTGTGAGCTGCATAATCGCCTTGCAAAATAAAGTAATGCCATTATAAACATAATATGTATTTAATCTACATATTATAAAGGAGCCTCTATGTTAAGCGCAGAAACCATTGCTATTGTAAAATCCACAGCCCCCATTCTTTCCGAGCATGGAGAAACGCTAACTAAGCATTTTTACAAGAGAATGTTCACGCATAACCCTGAAGTGGCTCCTTTTTTCAATGCGGCGAATCAGCAGGCCGGAAAGCAGCAACGTGCGCTGGCAGGCGCAATTACAGCCTATGCGGCCAATATTGACAATCTTGAGGTACTGGGCGGTGCAGTAGAATTAATCGCACAAAAACACGCTTCTTTGATGATTAAGCCTGAGCATTACCCGATTGTTGGAGAAAACCTGCTCGCCTCTATTCGTGAAGTTCTGGGCGCAGGCGCAACCGATGAGGTGATTAACGCTTGGGGTGAAGCCTATGGTTTTCTGGCCGATATTCTGATTGGACGTGAAAAGCAAATTTACCGTGAAAATGCTGAAAAGCCAGGTGGCTGGGACGGTTTCAAAAAACTACGCGTCATCCGCAAGGAGAAAGAAAGCAGCAATATTACTTCCTTCTACCTGGCAGCCGCTGATGGTGCACCGCTTCCCGATTTCAAACCAGGCCAATATATTACTGTGCGTATCGGAACACCGAACGGCGCAACCACCATGCGTAATTACAGCCTATCAGACAAGCCAAAGCAGGATTGGTTTCGCATCAGCGTTAAGCGTGAAGTAGAGCCGAACGCCAGCACACCGGCAGGGTATGTATCGAATCATCTGCATGATTCCATCGAAGTGGGGCATGAAATTGAAGTCGCTCCTCCTTGCGGAGAATTCTTCCTCGATATTACAGAGAAGCATGAGCGGCCATTGGCGCTGCTTGCAGCAGGAGTGGGCATTACACCGATCATGAGCATATTGCTCACGACTTTGGAAGCGATGCCTGAACGCGAAATCATTTTTATCCATGGCAGCTTAAATGAAGGCGTGCAGGCATTCAAAAACGTGGTGGATGAATTAGCGCAGAAATACCCAAACTTGAAGGCGCACTACCGTTATAGTGACGCAGCCGCTACAGAGCGTAAAGGTTCTTCGAGCACCGGATTTATTAATGCCGAACTAATTGAGTCGTTCCTGCCAGGGCGCGATGCGGATTATTATTTCTGTGGGCCGCAACCCTTTATGGTTGGGATTTACCATGATCTGCTCAAATGGGGCATCCCTCCTGCGCAAGTGCATTTTGAATTCTTCGGTCCGCGCCAAGAGCTGGAAGCTGCGTAACCATGACTACGGCCAAACTGAAAGATACTTTTTTTACTATCGATTATTCAACTCGTTCGGTGGAAGAAACGGACGGCGGCACGCTCGTTTATAAGGCTGAGAGTAATTTATGAAAACATTAGCCGTGGCTTCCCTACCGATTTCCCTGTGGTAGGCTCACTTCGCGGCAAGTTGATGAAATATAAGTGAAATCGGCGGCTGAATGGCCGCCTTTTTCATAGCAGAACGAGCTGTTGCGAAGCTGACTTCTCATTTTTTGTCCGAGCACCTATCAGCATCTTCATGCGGGCGTACTGTTTGTCAGTCACCTGTAATGCACGCACACTTCCGGCAGGCGGCAACGCCTTGGTGACACGGCCGAGGTGTTTATCCACAGCTTCTTCAGCGCGGCAGATTCGCGCATAAACCGAAAATTGCAGCATCATGTAACCGTCGTCTTTCAGGAAATTCCTGAAGCGCGTGGCGTGTCGCCGCTCGGTTTTTGTGCCAACCGGCAAATCAAAGAGAACGAACAGCCACATGAACCGCGCCTCCTCCGCTTTCATGCCACAGTCTCTGGCATCCCGATGGATGGCAGCGTCAGCAGCGAGCGTGCTGAGCCTCGATCGCTTTCAATAGGCTAGCGACGCAAGCTTCCGTCGCGGCCAGCAAGCTGAACTCAGCCCCGCCGATCTGCCCTGTTTCTAGCGGAAGGCCCGCCAGCTTCCGCCGGTCGTCGACAGTCATGTCGTCCGATGCCTCGCGCCCGGCGGTGTGCACGAACACCATGTGATCGACAAAGGGCCGGAAGGGTTCGATCAGGTCATCGGCAAGATTGAACGGATTTGTCTGGCTGGCATGGTGCAGACCAATGCAGGGAATGAACCCAGCTCCTACCAGCGCACGCGCCACCACTGCCCGCATGACAGCATAGCCATAGTTCAACATCTTGTTGCGCAGGTCAGATGGATCGTCGCGTATGAAGCCATTGAACAAGGCCGACCAGTATTGCCGGGCGGCACGGGCTTCGACATTGTCAGTGTCGCCAGAACCCACATGCTTCGTCATCGCGCGCAACGTGTCTGCGTAAGCGCAACCATGACGATCCAGCAATTCTGCCTGGTTCCTGATCTTGGCGATTATGATGGCCTGCCAGCATCGCTTGCGAAAAGGCAATGTGAGATTGACCTGTTGGGACGCGACGGCTGCCTGCCGATGATGCCGATGGAACGGCAGGGTCAGGCTGGAGGGCATGTGCCGTGCATCGGTGTTGATGAGCGCTACGCCGTTCTCGGCACAGGCCGAAAGCAGCGCTGTCGTGAGCGTCAGGCGCGGATCATCAAGAATGATCCAGCCTATATCCTCAAGGGGTATGCGCACATCATCGGCCTCCTGCGAGACAACAATCTGCCCATCAGCCAGACTCAACCGTCCGGGTTTGGTGATATGAAGACCTCTCCACGCCATGTTCTTGTCTCGGACACGATCTCAGAAACGCGGCCAAGACGATCAACTGAAAGCTTTTTGAATTCCATTAATGTGCGTGCGCCTATTCCATCTGTGGTCAATGATGAGTTACTAACGTCTGAAATGTTGATCGCGCCAGTTGTTCGATGAATGCCTCTGAAATAGCCTTTTGTGACTTCTCCATCCTTTTTGTAAACCTCGACCAGTGACATGGCGTAGAGTGAAAATTTAAAGGTGAAGTCTGTTGTCATGACAGGCCAATCTGCCTCGGCAGCGTAGGCTTGAACCGCCCGGTTTGGCGGCTCCGGCAGTGTCGCCGCCTCATGCACATAAACCGGCACAAGAAAAAACTCCGCCGCGCCGCGTTTGTTCGGTTTAGTGAAGACATCCACCCGCACAATGCCGCCGCGATCCGCAGTGCCGCCGCGCACCATCACGGCAGGCTTGGCATTCGTCATCACACGCACCTTGCGGATAATGTCGCCTTTGGACGAGCGAGGAGGTGGAATGATCTCACCCTTCTGTTTGTTCTTCGTCGCCAAAATCCACGCCCGAAGCGTCTCGACCATCGCATCACGCAACTTCTGAGGGTCCGCAACCTTGCCATAGGGCTCCGGTACAGGGATCAGGTCGAGGTCCTTGAGGGTCAGTTTTTCGACTGCCTTGCGTTCAAAGACCTTCTCTTCCTCCTCGATCGTCCGCAACTGCTTTATGCCAGCATCGTGGGCCTTACCGCGCGCGCGTCGCACCTCAGCCCGCGAGACGAAGACCTTCTCATGCAGCGCGGTCACCTCTTCCCTGAAGTTCGGCCAAGGCTCCGGCAGACCGTGCAGCTCAAACTTGGCACCTGTCCTTTCCGCCTGCTGGCTCGCCTTCGTTGCCCATTGCAGAAGGCGTTCATTGACGACGGCCACCACGATGGCATCAAGCGCATGGTGCCGATCATCGGGTAGGCGCTTGCCGGTCTCCTTGTCCTTTTTGAGTTTCTCGATACCCCAGGCTTGGCGCAACTTCGCCGTCAGCTCGCCCGGACGCGCAGCGACATGATGAGGCGCATCTGGAAAATAGTGCCGCTTCAGTTCGCCCAGAAGAATGCGGGTTGCATAGCGCGTATCGTTCAGATTGCGCTCGCGGAACTGGCTTTCGCGTTCCTCCGCATTGCGCATGAGATAGTTGCGCTTTTTTCGTCCCTTTAGCGTCTTGCAGGCCTCCACTTGCGCGGCGAACCTGTCCCATTCATCAGGCTTCGTTCGCATGAACCACTCATAGGGCGTGTCGCCGCGCTTCTCGGCATTGGCCGAAGTAAAGCACAACGTCTTGTTGATGAAACTGTCGTCGCCAAAACGACTCCACGGTAGGATGTGATCGACCTGCACATTGTTGTCGGAAGCAACAACAATTGCCGGAGAAATGGCCTGATCGGTGTAAAGGCATCTGCCGTTTTGTTCTTTCCACAACTCGAAGCGAAGAAGGTCCTCGCCGGAGATGCGCGTGAGGTGGGGTAAAAGCTGCTGCATCTCCAAGCGCAGCCTGTCCTTCTCTGAGGTCCGTTTCTCGATACCGCGCTCGATCTTGCCTCGCTCTTCGATGCTTTTGCCGACATCGCGCGCCATCTCAATATGGATGCGGTCGAACGGTCCGAATTCGTGGGCCAAAACCTTTACTTGCTTGAGCATCTCGGACAGCGCCTTGCGCGCCACCGGCGACCCGATATCGTCAATACTCATGGCGGCGCGGGCGCTGTGATCATAACCCACGGCCTCGCAGGCTTCCGAATAGACCAGCCCCTGCATCAATCCTGGAATGATGTTTCGGGCTGCTTTTGCCGAGATGTGCGCCGCACCCTTGAAGTGATCGAAATCTCCGGCATCAATTGCTTTGACAATGGCATCCTGCGCTTCACTTGAAAGCCCTGTCCCGGCCAGCCCTGCTTTAATGGCGGACGTATCCTCATTAAACGTGATGATTTCAGCGGCCCTGTCCAGCTTGCTGCATTCAGACAACAATGTCCTGGCCTCGATCTCGCCGACCGTCTGCAATGCCTTGATGAAAGCGGCTGTGCCAGCCGCTGCAGACCCTGTGCGGGCCGCGACATCATGCTTTTCGTCATGCTTGGCAACGCCAGCAAAGCGCGTGTTGGCATCAAGGTCGAGGCGGTTTCGAATGGCTTTGAACGAAATGCCCTTCGTTTTGCCGAAGCCTTCGATACACAACGCCAATTCACCGGGGTTCAGGGCGCGCTCTACCCGCCCTGACTGAAGCCGCAGGTTAATCAGACGCGAGAGGAGCCTGAAACGCTCGAAGCTTGGCGCAAAACGGGCCGTGCGTTTTTCAGTAGGCTCAAAAATGCAGTCCCCAACTTTATCCTCACTGGAACCCAGCGGGCGCTGAGAAAAAGCGATATCCGCGAAGGATGCCATCAAATCGTAAGACGCCGCTTTGTTCCCGAGACAGCGTTGTTGTTCGAACAGCTTGCGCACCTCGGCTTCCTGGTCCGAGCGCATGATGGATCGGGTGAAGTCTCCGGAGCGGTTGCGGCGGCGCTGAGCGAATTCGGGATCGCGCGCGAACATTTCGCCAACCGTCCGCCAATGTGCGAGACGTTCCTGGGTGGCGTGGATTGCCGAGAGCATTTTGGAGTTATCATCTGCCGCATTGGCGGCACGATCCCTTTTGCTGTTGGAGCGAAAGCCGCGATGGATGGCGATATGGCCCAACGCCAGCGCGAACTCTCGTGGCGTCAAACAGCGATCAAGCCCCTCTGCCCGAAGAAGCCACGGATCGGCACCCTTGCCTTCAAGCGCCGAACGCTTTTGATCCTCAAGCAACCCGGCTTGATGAAGCAGTTGTCTGATCTGGGCCATACGCTGCGCCCTTCGACGCACAACTCGCCTCTGACCACGATACATACGTCGGTCAGCGTTTTTCAGTTTGGGGCCAGTTTGTGACGGCTCCTCCGGGGATTCGAAAGTTCGGCTGCCTGCTGCAACAACGCGACCATCGGCTTCAGTCTCAGAAATGTCGACCATTGCCCAGCCCGTCGATGCAATACCTCCGTCAATCCCTAAAATACGCATTCTCGTCCTGCCTCAAATTATGTGGATGAGATAATGCTCAGAGCTACCGGCAATTGACAATGGTTGCTTCCTGTAGTGATTGGGTAAGGCCACAGGGAAAATGGTAGGAAAGCCACGGCAACTTGGTTTTCCAAGTGAAGGATGACCCTCGGCTCGGAGACGAGCCGAGGGGATTCCTTTCGGCGCTTTGCAAAAACATGAAGGCTAATCAGTCAGCCGGTCTAAAGTACCCAACGGAAGCGCCATCCTTGTCGTTCGGTCCGCCTTCCCGCGTGCCATCGTTTGCTCAAGAAGAGCGCGCACGTCGTCAACGGTTGGAAGGAATAGAGCCCAATTCAAATCGCGATACCCGTTTGGTTCTCTGGGTTCCTCTGCGCGACGGGGATGCCATCCATATATGTCCCATACCCTGTACCGGAGCATATCCCGGACCAGTGGGTTCGTGTCAGTCAGCTTAGCCAAGAATGACGGCGTGATGCACAGGTTGGCGAGGCAACAATCAGCGATTCGAGCGCGGTATGGCCGTCGAATCCGAAGTCCGTCAATGTTCGTGCAGCCCGAATAGGCAGACTATCAGTCATATTATGACTGATAGTCTATGGCCTGATTATAGGCAATCACCTGACCTGCGCGGATGGACGTGCGGGAGCGGATTGGCCTGAATCTTCAGAACTTGCGACGGGAAAAAGGCCTGTCGCAGGAGGAATTGGCGTTCCGCTCAGGCATCCATCAGACGTATCTGGGCGGCGTCGAACGCGGGAAGCGCAATCCAACGGCTTTGGTCATGCAAAGGATCGCTGCTGCGCTCGATAGTGATAATGAACGACTTGTCGCGCGGCGCAGTGGCAACCGGGGCGAGAACGCCTGATCGAGCAAAGGCTAAAAGGCTAAAATGGTCTAGGTGTTTGATCCCGGGCTTTGATGGTGCAATCTTTTCCTTGGAATGGAGGGAAGCACTATGGGCCAGATTTTACACGGCAGCGCCACCACGACAGAGGCAATCCGTAGAGCAATACAGAATAGTGAAGA
>JAKFVK010000125.1 GCA_021732205.1 Hyphomicrobiales bacterium
AGCGTGTTTTTCTTTCCACTGATCGGGATCGGCAGTTTTCTCGGCCAGCCCATCGGCGGCCCGGCAACGCCGATCGGCATCACCCATATCTTTGGCGCGGTCCTCTTCGGCATCGGCATGCAGATCGGAGGCGGCTGCGCCTCCGGCACGCTCTTCGCACTGGGTGGCGGCAACGGAAAACTCCTGTCGACGCTCGCCGGCTTCATCATCGGCTCCACCATCGTTGCCACCCATATCGGCTTCTGGTGGGGCCTGCCGGCACTTCCCGCCACCACCATGATGGGTGTTTTCGGCTGGCAGACAGGCCTCGTCGTTCAGCTGGTGCTGCTCGCGGCGATGTTTGCGTTTGCCCGCCGCCGCGCCCGCCTCTCGGAGCTTGATCTCTCCGCCCGCTTGTCGTGGCAGACATTGCTGATCGGGCCATGGCCACTCATCTGGGGCAGCATCGGCCTTGCCCTTCTCAACGTCGCCACGCTCATCATCGGCGGCTTTCCGTGGAGCGAGACCTCCGCCTTCATGCTGTGGGGCGGCAAGATCGTGCAAGCCATCGGCATCGACCCGTCACACTGGGATTACTGGGTGTTGACCGGACAGGCCGATCAGCTTAACGCCAGCATCTTCGCAGACAAGGCCTCCGTCATGGATCTGGCGATCATCCTGGGCGCTGCCTTTGCCGCCGCCAGCGCCCGGCGCTTTGATGCCCGCCGCGGCGGCTCGAATCTCGCCTGGATCGGCGCTCTCATCGGCGGCATCCTCATGGGTTACGGCGCTCGCCTGTCGAATGGCTGCAATATCGGCGCCTATTTCAGCGCTATCGCCGCCGGCGATCTTGCCGGCTTCGTCTGGGTACCCGCCGGTATCCTCGGCAGCGCGATTGGCATCCGTCTGCGCCCGATGTTTGATCTCATCGAGAAGCGTCAGGACGACGCGCCGGTGTGTTGAGTTCAAGCACGTCCGACCGGGTACGGTTTACGGGAGTTTCCTCCTACTCCCTACTCCCTACTCCCTACCTCGCAAACTGCTTGTATTTGATGCGCCTTGGATTGACCGCGTCCGCGCCAAGCCGGCGTTTTTTATCTTCCTCGTAATCCTGGAAATTGCCCTCGAACCATTCGACATGGCTGTCGCCTTCAAAGGCAAGGATGTGGGTGGCGATGCGATCAAGGAACATGCGGTCATGGCTGATGACGACGGCACAGCCAGCGAAATCTTCCAGCGCTTCTTCCAGCGCCCGCAGCGTCTCGACATCAAGATCATTCGTCGGCTCGTCGAGCATCAGGACGTTGGCGCCCTTCTGCAGGATCTTCGCCAGATGAACGCGGTTACGCTCGCCGCCTGACAATTGACCAACCTTTTTCTGCTGGTCGCCCCCCTTGAAATTGAAGGCGCCGCAATAGGCCCGTGAATTGATCTCGCGCTTTCCCAGATAGAGGATGTCGTTACCGCCGGATACTTCCTCCCACACGGTCTTTTTGCCATCGAGGCTGTCGCGCGATTGATCGACATAGCCCAGCTGCACGCTGTCACCGATGGTGATCACTCCCGCATCCGGCTTCTCATCACCGCTGATCATGCGAAACAGCGTCGTCTTGCCGGCGCCATTAGGGCCGATGACGCCGACAATCCCGCCCGGCGGCAGGCGGAAGGAGAGGTTATCAATCAGCAGCTTGTCGCCATAACCCTTGCGCAGGCCAGTAAAATCGATGACGTTCTGCCCCAACCGCTCGGCGACCGGAATGATGATCTGCGCGGTTGTCGGTCCGCTATCAGCGGCTTTCTTCACCAGTTCGTCATAGCGCTCATAGCGCGCCTTTGATTTCGATTGGCGGGCCTTCGGCGAAGATGAAATCCACTCGCGCTCGCGCTCGATGGTCTTCTGCCGCGAGGCTTCCTCGCGCCCTTCCTGCTCGAGGCGCTTCTGCTTTTGCTGCAGCCACGATGAATAATTGCCCTCATAGGGAATGCCGCGCCCGCGATCGAGTTCCAGGATCCACCCCGTGACATTGTCAAGGAAATAGCGGTCATGGGTGACGATCAGGATGGCGCCGGGATAGTCGCGCAAATGGTTTTCAAGCCAGGCCACCGTCTCCGCATCGAGATGGTTCGTCGGCTCGTCAAGCAGGAGCAATTCCGGTTGGCTCAGCAGCAACTGGCAGAGCGCGACCCGGCGTCGTTCGCCACCTGACAGCTTGTCGACCGCCCAGTCATCGGGCGGACAGCGCAGTGCGTCCATCGCCTGATCGACCTTGCTGTCGAGGTCCCATAAATTCTGCGCATCGATGATATCCTGCAGCGCTGATGCCTTTTCGGCGTTCTCATCGCTGTAGTCCATCATCAGCGCGTTATACTCATCCAGCACCGCCTGTTTGCCGGCAACCCCGATCTTGACGTTCTCGCGCACCGTCTTGGTGGGATCAAGCTGCGGTTCCTGCGGCAGATAGCCCACCCGCGCGCCTTCCGCCACCCACGCTTCGCCCGTCCATTCCGTATCGAGCCCGGCCATGATGCGCAAAAGCGTCGATTTGCCCGACCCGTTGATGCCGAGCACACCGATCTTGGCATCGGGATAAAATTGCAGATGGATGTTATCGAGGACGGTCTTGCCCCCGGTATAGGTCTTTTTCAGACCCTTCATATGATAGATGAACTGCCGCGCCATGGCTGTCGTCGGTCCGTGCTCAAGGGGTGGGGATCGCGTTTGGTCGCGATGAGGTCTGGCTTGTAGCCCAGCCCCAGCCCTCAAGCAATGTCTGCGTTGTCCGGCTCAGTTATCTCGGACGCGGATGATCTTGGCGCCTGGCGTCTGGCGCAGCAGCTGGGGCGATTCGCCGCCCGCCGGGCAGGCAGCAAACGGTTTGAACGGGCCCTCGGGTACCGTCAGCACAACCGGCGCGCAGGCATCATGCGCTGCGTGCTGGCGGACGCGCCGTTGCTGGTTAATCTGATTGATGACAATGACCGGCGCCGACTGCAAAACCCGGATGACGGGTTGTGGTGCGCCAATGACAAAGGTGCCGTAATTGACCACGTAGGGTCCGCCGCCACCGCCGACAAAGCCAAGATAGGGCGCTGAATTGCTGCTGCCGACATAGCCATAGGGGCTTTGAGCCAAAACCGGCGAGGCGAGCACGAGGCTCCCTGCCATCACTGCCATTCCAGCCATACGACGCATTGCTTTGATCCTCCGCAATTCCGCGAAAAATCTTCGCGGACGCGCTGCCGACATGGTGATGTTAACTGATCGTTAAGCCCTTGTCATCTCAGGCGTCTGACACAAGCATTTGAAATGACTCGCAATTGGGTGTTGAACCAAGGTTCAACTGGAAGCTTCACCTGCAGCCGTAAACAGGCTAACTGGAAGCGCCTCCGACGCGGGGGCCCGTAGCTCAATGGTCAGAGCCGGCGGCTCATAACCGCTTGGTTGCAGGTTCGAGTCCTGCCGGGCCCACCATTTCTATCTTCCGGCGCGCCGCCGCGCGCTGCTATAATGATCGCCCGCATGCCCCGGTGGATCGAACGGATAGAGGCCCATGGATACACAACCGGTTACCTTCACCTCAAGGACGGGCGTCCAGCTATCCGCGCGGCTTGAACGCCCCACGGGGACCGCTTTGGCCTATGCCCTTTTTGCCCACTGCTTTGCCTGCGGCAAGGATTCAAGCGCGGCCGTCCGCGTCTCGCGAGCACTTGCGGCGCGCGGGATTGCCACGCTGCGCTTTGATTTTGCCGGCATCGGCCAAAGTGGCGGCACCTTCGTTGAGCAGACCTTTTCCTCAAGTGTCGATGATCTGATCAGCGCCGCCGATCATCTGCGCTCGACCTTCGCCGCCCCGGGGTTGCTGGTTGGCCACAGCCTGGGCGGGGCGGCCGTTATCGCTGCTGCCGAACGCATTGCGGAAGTACGCGCCATCGTCACCATCGGTGCGCCTGCTGATACCGCGCATGTCGAGCATAACTTCGCCGCCGCAGTCGAGGTCATCGAAAGCGAGGGCGAGGCTGACGTGCGTCTGGGCAAACAGACCTTCCGCATCGGCCGCGCTTTGCTCGATGACATCCGCGACCAGCCCCAGCGCGAACGGATCGCCGGGCTGAAGCGGGCCTTGCTTGTCCTCCACGCGCCAACTGATTCAGTCGTCGGCATCGAGAATGCGTCAGCCATTTTCCTTGCCGCGAAACATCCCAAGAGCTTCGTGTCACTGGATGACGCTGATCATTTCGTCTCGCGCAAGGAGGATGCCGATTACGCCGCCGAACTGATCGCTGGCTGGGCCGGTCGCTATTTGAACCGTGGAACCGCGCTGGCGTGACTGCCAGCCGGCCAAGGCTGTTTGCTGTCGATCAAACCGGCAAGCGGGCCGGCGGAGATGTGGCACCCGCGTTGCTTGCCGCCAGATGCGCCCATGCCGGCCGGCGAAACAGGAAACCAAGCCACCCGCCCCGGACCGCAGCACCCAGCACCAGCGACGCCGTGATCGCACCCGCCGTCACCAGCGCTGACACCAGGCCGACACTGTCGAAAAGCTGTGATTTGACCAGGACCAGACGGCCAGCCGCCATCGGCAATACAAATGACAGGTAGATGGTCAGCGAGTGCCGCCCGCATATCGCCAGCCACTCGAAGCAGCGCCAGCGCTCCAGCAGGCTTGCCAGCGTCACCACCGCGAGCACACCGAAGATGGCATAGAACAGAGTAAACCCCGGAATATCGGCAAGCCCTGTTCTCACCCCAATCGCCTGTTCCAGCGCCCAAAAGATGAGCCCAAAGACTGCCACCTTGGGCCGCGCACCAACCAGCTCGGCGAACGCAAAAATACGCGCGCGGAAATGATGGCCGATCAGAAAATAGATGAGATAAAGGCAGAAGCTGTTGACCATTGTCGAGCGCGTCAGCGTCGATCCCATCGCATAAGGATCGTCTCCCGGACAGGAAGCAGCAAGAAGATGAAGCGCCACGGCAAGGAACAGGACGGAGAAGGGCGCAAGCCCGCGCGTCAATCTGGCAAAGAGGAAGAAGAACGGCAGCAGATGGATGAACCACAGCGTGCTGAAGGGTTCAACCAGACCCGCCGCATAGGCCTCGAGGAACGCGCCGGGTGACAACAGGCGCAGCTCACCAGCCTTGATGAGAAGAATGATCAGCAGCCACAACCCGTAGAAATAGGCAAAGTGGATGACTTTACGATCAAGGAATTGCCGCCATGGCAGCGTCAGGGAGCCAGCGATGAAAAGCCCGGACACCATAAAGAAATCCGGCATCCGGAACGGCTTGGCAAAGGCAATTATGTCGTGAACGAAGCCCGTCCCGTTCATCGCCACACCAACGCCAAGCGCTGAATGCATCATCACCACCATGATGATGCAGATGCCGCGCGCCGTATCGGCAAAGCTCGCCCGCGGCGTTGCGGGAGTCGCACCCTGCATGCTCGTCGACGGTTCGGATAGCTCTGCCATAACGCTCACACATGGCAGAAAAGTGTGAAAACCCCCTTACACCGGGCACCAAAGACCAGTTGGTCTATGATTTCAAACAGCCATCGGCTGGCTGTCCAGCGCCGCGAGCACCCTTCTTCCGATCTCCACCGTTCCTGCGCCGCCGCCGATCTCGAAGGGCCGCGTCCCCTCGCGATAGATGCTGTCCACCGCCTCGCGGATAAGGCTTGCTGCCCGCAGGGCCTGGGGTTTGCCATGTTTCTCGCCAAGCCAGTCGAGCATCATGGCGCCTGAGAGGATCATGGCCGTCGGATTGGCTTTTCCTTGACCCGCGATGTCAGGCGCCGTGCCGTGACAGGGCTGAAAGACGGCGTGCTGGAGCCCGATATCGGCGGAAGGAGCAAAGCCCATGCCGCCCATCAGCCCGGCGCCGAGATCGGAGAGAATATCGCCGAACATGTTTTCCATCACCATCACATCGAGCGTCCAGGGCCGGCGCACCATGTCGAGGGCTGCCGCATCGACATAGAGATGGTTTGCCGCAATGTCGGGATTTAGCGCTGCCCGCTCATCGAAAATCTTGCGGAAGAAGGCGTAGGACGCAAAGATGTTTGCCTTGTCGACGCAGGTGACAAGACCCTTGCCGCCCCGCGCCTTGCGCTGGCGGGCGAGCGCAAAGGCGCTGTCAAACAGCTTCTCGCATACCGCGCGCGTGATCGTCAGTGTATCGTGCGCCTCGCGATCATCAATCACCCTGCCCTTGCCACGCGACACAAACAGCCCTTCGGTCGATTCTCGGATGACGATGAAATCGAGCATCGCCGTCCGCGGATCGCTGAGGATCGGCGTCAATCCCGGAAGGGTGCGCACCGGGCGCACGCCGGCAAACAGGCCAAACTCGAAACGCAGGTCAAGCTGCGGCGCGATCTCGGTGCCATCGGGGTAGCGGATGTCAGGCCAGCCCATGGCGCCGAGCAGGATAGCATCCGCGTGGCGCGCCGCCTCAAGGGCTGATTCAGGTAACGCCACGCCATGGTCGCGATAGTGCAGCGCGCCCGCCTGATGCGTCTCGAAGCGAAACGACAGCCCGCCGATCCGGGCCGCCGCCGCTTCAAGAACCGCGAGACAAGGCGCCATCACTTCATGTCCGACACCATCACCAGGCAAGACGGTAATGGCGAAACTGTCATTGGCGTTCATCATCTCTCCGATCATGTCCCTTTCCTTACCAGACCGCGAATACAAAAGCGGCGCAAGGCCGCAACCTTGCACCTCTTGATGACCGGTAAGGGAGGATAGGTGATCGAAGCTCAGTAACGCCGGTTGCGGCGCGCCTCCGTGGTTGTTGTCACGCGACCATCCGGGTGGCGGACAACCGTGCGCTTCGCAAAGCGACCGCGATAAGAGTTGCGCCAGCCACCATGGCGCCCGCGATTCCATTCGCTGCCGCGCCGCTCGACACGCTCGCCTCGCACAATCCGTCTGCCTGAATAAACGTTGCCAGGCGTTGTCACGATGACTGCCTGCGCCAGCTCGGTCGGGCGCGGCTGAGGAACCGGGATGCTGTCCGCTTGAGCAACAGACGACGTGGATAAAAGACCGGCAAACAAGAGAGTTGCAAAACCTGACCTGTTCATGAGTGGTAACTCCACTTTTCAATTTTGATGACAAACTTGACGACCATGAAACGCGATGGGCGGACAATCGTTCCCTCTGGTGGAAACAAGCGCGTCGTGATCAGACCGCCATCTACTCGCAGATGCGGTAATTGGCGGTGCGTCCATGCAGCGCCGTATCGAAATGAAAATGATTGCCGTGTTCAGCGTTGGAGCCTGGGCCAAGGACAGTTGTGAAATAGCCGCAGGCTGCACGTCTGAGGCCCCGGACAAAGGCAAGTGTGGCGGCATCGTTCTTGCCATCATCCGGATGAACCGCGATCTGTCGGCCATCGCCGAGCGTAAACATCGCCACATCCACCGCCGCCGCCTTTGCATGCTCGCTTGGTTTGGTGTCAGACTGGTTGTTGCGGTTGCGACAGACATACCCAGGCCCCGTCGCTACGTGGGATAGAGGCGCGGAAAATCTGGCGCGTGCCAGGGGCGCAGCGATATCCTGCACGAAGGATGTCAGCGTTGCGGCAAAATCGCAGGCAAGGACCGGCTTGTCAGGAAACGATACCAAGCCGAAAGGCGTGTCCACCGCCTCGATCTCGACGGTGTTATCCACGCTGCAGGAACCACGCTCGCTGCGGCCGCTCGCATTGAACCGTACCTTTTGCCGCTTGAGCTGGAAAAGACAATCAGCCGCCTCGTCAGGCGATGGCGCTGCAAGGCTTGCCGGCGGGACGGGATCAGGCCGAACCGCATCAGGGCGCGGCAGAGGCTGCGGCGCGATTTGCGCGCTGGCGATGAAGGAAAGCAGCGTCATGCTGATCCCCGAGACCATCCGCAACAGCCGCATCGGATCCGCTCTCACCCTCGACCTGTCTCATGCTCGCCAGAACAATGCCGGGCATGCCCGACCGATCCATGCCACGCTCCGGCAAAATTCCTTGAGGTGACAGGCGAAACGATTATCATCCGGTCATTTGCCGGTTGGCACAACGAAATTGTTGATTAGCCGCCCGATCACTTGACCAAGGACATTCCATGCTCGATCTGAACCCGCGCGATTGGTCATCCCAGCCAGCCTATATCGACAGCGGCTATCGCTCAACCGCGCTGCGCGGCCCGACCAGACCGCTGATACCGCTCAAACCTGCGTTGGCCGCACTCGATGGCCCGGTTTTCGGCCACGAGCTGATCGGTGCGCTTGACAGCGATCTCACCCGCAACGGCCAGCGCAATGGCGCACCGCTGGGTGAGCGCATCATCATCACCGGCCGTCTGCTGGACGAAGACGAGCGTCCGGTACCGGGCGCATTGATTGAAATCTGGCAGGCCAACGCCGCCGGCCGCTACATTCATAAGGTTGACCAGCATCCAGCCCCCCTGGACCCTAATTTCTTCGGCGGTGGCCGCTGCCTGACCGATAGTGAGGGCCGCTATCGCTTTCTCACCATCAAGCCTGGCGCTTACCCGTGGGGCAATCACCCGAATGCCTGGCGCCCCAACCACATTCATTTTTCCGTCTTCGGCAGGCAGTTCGCTACCCGACTGGTGACGCAGATGTATTTTCCCGGTGACCCGCTGCTGACCTTCGATCCGATCTATAACAGTTCGCCCGAAAACGTCCGCGCCCGCATGGTGTCTCACTTCTCGCTTGATGTTACCGAGGAAGGCTTCGCGCTTGGCTTTGTCTTCGACATCGTCCTGCGCGGCACCCATTCATCGGTGTGGGAAAAAGCCTGATGAGCACCAGAGGGAAGCTTGGACAGACGCCGTCGCAAACGGTGGGGCCCTATTTCGCCTACGGCCTGACGCCGTCTCAGTATGGCTACGACTTTGCGAGCATCGTCACCCCCTGTATGGCCGGGCCGGAGGTGGAAGGGACGCATATACACATCGCCGGCTGCGTCTTCGACGGGGCTGAGAAACCGGTCAACGACGCCATGATCGAATTGTGGCAGGCTGACGCCACAGGGCGATATCCGGGCACAGACGGGGTCAATAGCCGCTTCACCGGCTTCGGGCGCTGTGGAACCAACGCCGATGGCGGGTTCTTTTTCGATACCATCAAGCCCGGCATCGCCCGGCCCGATGATGCACCCTTTATCAATGTCACCGTCATGATGCGCGGTCTGCTGCTGCATGCCTTCACCCGCATCTATTTTTCCGATGAGGTGAAAGCCAATACCCATGATCCGATTCTGGCTCTCGTGCCCGCCGGCCGCCGGTCAACCCTGATTGCCGACCACCACGCGGCGGGCAAGTATCGCTTTGACATCCACATGCAGGGGCCTCAGGAAACTGTCTTTTTTGACCTGTGATTTTACAACAACGACCAGCACCTGAAGGACCAGCCGATGACGACACCCTGCATCATCACCGTCGCCATCACCGGTTCATTGCCAACCAAGAAGGACAACCCCGCCGTCCCCATTTCGGTGGCCGAACAGATTGACTCGACCCACGCTGCCTTCGAGGCAGGCGCCACGCTTGTTCACGCCCATGTGCGCAATGACGACCAGACGCCGACCTCCGACCCCGAGCGCTTCGCCCGCCTTCAGGAGGGTCTGAAGAAGCACTGCCCTGGTATCATCATCCAGTTCTCGACCGGCGGGCGCTCGGGCGCAGGCCGCGAGCGCGGCGGCATGCTGCCACTGCAACCCGACATGGCGTCTCTCTCCACCGGCTCGGTCAACTTTCCGACCCGCGTTTACGAAAACAGCCCCGAGCTTGTCGACTGGCTCGCCGCCGAGATGAAAACCTACAACGTCAAACCCGAGATCGAAGCCTTTGACCTGTCGATGATCTTCAAGGCGGTTGAAATGAACCGGTCAGGCGCCATCCCCGGTCGGCTCCACGTGCAATTCGTCATGGGGGTAAAAAATGCCATGCCGGTTGATCGCGCCTCGTTCGATTTCTTCATATCAACACTGAAGCGGCTGGCGCCTGAGGCCACCTGGACGGGCGCTGGCATCGGCAAGGACCAGCTGACGCTCAATCACTGGTCGCTCGCCGCCGGCGGCCATTGCCGCACCGGGCTTGAGGATAATGTGCGCATGGATCGCGACACGCTGGCCCCCTCCAACGCGGCGC
>JAKFVK010000215.1 GCA_021732205.1 Hyphomicrobiales bacterium
CCGGTACCTCGCCCGATATCACGGAGGAAAACCTGCAATCGCGGGCCCGCGGCACCATCCTCATGGCGCTTTCCAACAAGTTCGGCGGCATGGTGGTGACAACCGGCAATAAATCGGAAATGTCGGTTGGCTACGCCACACTCTATGGCGACATGAATGGCGGCTTCAATCCGATCAAGGATATCTACAAGACCGAAGTCTATGAGCTGGCGCGCTGGCGCAACGCTCATGTGCCGGCAGGCGCGCTTGGACCCGATGGCGAGGTGATTCCGCTCAATATCATCGAGCGGGCGCCCAGCGCCGAATTACGCGAAAATCAGACGGACCAGGATTCGCTGCCACCCTATGAGGTACTGGATGCCATTCTCCATGGCCTTGTCGAGGAAGAACGTCCGATCGCCGAAATCGTCGCACAGGGTTTTGATATCGCGACCGTCAAACGCATCGAGCATCTGCTGAATATCGCCGAATACAAGCGCCGGCAGGCAGCCCCCGGTGTCAAGATATCAACCCGCAATTTCGGTCGTGACCGGCGCTACCCGATCTCCCACGGCTTCCGCGATCCGGGCACGCCGATCAATCCGTCAGATGACACCAATATCCTGTTCCAGCCGCGCATTAATGCTGTCGATGTGTGAAAGCAGCGAGTGATGAACGCCGCCCTGCTGCTCGCCTTCGTGACCGCCAGCGTGATACTTGTGGCCATACCGGGGCCCAATGTGGCGCTGATTGTCAGCAACACGCTGACCCACGGCCTGCGCTTTGGCCTGGCGACAGTGGCCGGCACCGCCAGCGCCATCGCCGTGCAGCTGGTGGTCGTCATCTTCAGCGCCGGTCTGTTGAGCGGGGATGCGGGGGGCGCCCTGGAGGTGCTGCGCGCGCTCGGCGTTGCCTATCTCCTGTGGCTCGCTCTTGCGGCGTGGCGGGCAAGGCCTGAAGAATTGGGTGATAATCCCTCTCCGCCGCGCCCGCTCATGGCGATTGCCGGTGGCGGCTTTGTGGTTGGTCTCAGCAATCCCAAGACCTGGCTCTTCTACGGCGCCTTCTTTCCCCAGTTCATTGACGCATCAGGTGATGTGACCGGCCAGTTTCGCGTGCTGGCGCTGACGTTCTTTGTGGTGACGAGCGTGCTTGATGGCGCCTGGGCGTTGGGTGCCGCCCGCCTGCGTGGATTGCTGTTGCTGTCAGGCCGGCTGCGCAACCGTTTGACGGCTCTTGTCCTGTTACTTGCCGCTGTCGGGCTTTTGCTTGTCCGCACCGGCCTTCACGCCGCCGGGTGACTTGATGCGCCGGCGGGTTGGCAGATCAGACGGCGATGCGCCGGCAAGCGGCAGGATCTCGATACGGTGTGGGGTCATGACGGTAACGAACCATGACTGCCAGACGCGCAAATGAAAGGAGAGAATTTCCGTCATGAACGCATCGGCGGCCTTGAAGTCGCGCAAGGGATCAGAGGCCGAAAAAGAAGGGATGACGGGATTTATCAATCCGTCTGGTATCGTCTCGTTATCTTTTGCCATCTCATCCTCAACTTGCCGGCAGCAGGCGCGGTCCGACCTCTTTTAGCCCCGATAAGTGAAAAAACGGCGAAGGCGGACAATTCCCCCTTGACAGAGGGCGTCGCGCGACGAACACCGCTTCCATGAGCACCCCCGTCGTTCGCTTCGCCCCTTCACCTACCGGCTATCTGCATATCGGCAATCTGCGCCCTGCCCTGTTCAACTGGCTCTATGCCAAGGCGCATGGCGGGCGCTTTATCCTGCGCTATGATGATACAGACCGCGAGCGCTCAACCGCGGAGTTCGCTGCCGCAATCGCCGCCGATCTTGCCTGGATCGGCATCGTGCCTGATCTCGTTGTCGCTCAATCGGACCGGCTTGCAAGCTATGACGCGGCGGTTGAAACATTAAAGGCCTCCGGTCTGCTCTATCCCTGTTACGAGACGCCTGACGAGCTTGATCGCCGCCGCAAGCGCCAGCAGGCGCGTGGCTTACCGCCGATCTATGATCGCGCCGCGCTTAATCTCAGCGCTGAAGAGCGCGCGAGCCTCGAGGCCGCAGGGCGCAGGGCGCATTGGCGCTTCAAGCTTTCGGGTGGCGATATCGCCTTCAACGACCTTATCCGCGGCGAGGTGCATGTGCGCGCCGACACGCTGTCGGACCCGGTGCTGGTGCGCGAGGATGGCACCTACCTCTACACATTGACCTCGGTGGTAGATGATATCGCGCTTGACGTCACCCATGTTATTCGCGGCGAGGACCATGTCACCAATACCGGAGTGCAGATCGAGATATGGCGCGGGCTTGGCGGTGCCGTCCCGGTTTTTGCCCACCATAATCTGCTGACGACAAGCGATGGCGAAGGTTTGTCAAAGCGCAGCGGCGCGCTCAGCCTGCGTTCGCTGCGGGCGGACGGCTTTGAGCCGATGGCTGTCGCCAGCCTCGCAACGCTGCTTGGAACGGCCAATGCCGTGGAGCCGGTTGCAACGCTTGGCGCACTCGCTGCAAAGCTTGATCTGTCGCACATCTCGCGGGCACCTGCGAAATTCGATCCCGGCGAAGTCGCCGCACTCAACGCCAAGCTGGTGCATGGCCTGCCCTATGCTCAGGTTGAAGAACGCCTCGCCAAACTTGGGGTTGGGGGAGAAGAAGATTTCTGGCTGACGATACGTGCCAACCTCGTCAAGGTCAGCGACGCCGTGCAGTGGTGGCAGGTTGCAACCGGCGACATTCCGGCGGTGGCCGAGGATGAGACGATGATGACCCTTGCGGCTGATCTCCTGCCGCCCGAACCGTGGGATGTGCATATCTGGGGACTATGGGCAAATGCAGTCAAGGCAGCGAGCGGGCGCAGCGGCAAGGAACTCTTCCTTCCTCTGCGGCGCGCCCTCACGGGGCGAGATCACGGGCCGGAAATGAAGTCCTTTCTCCCCTTCATTGGTCGCGAACGGGCCTATGCACGGCTGATTGGCGCGCGCCGACCGGCCTGATCCTAATCGATTGTGCCTGGCTGCGTGGTGCCGCGTAGCCCGAATTCGCCGATAACATCGCCTGCCTGCGACACGTCCGGACGCGTGGAGATTTTGACGGGAGCCTT
Source organism: Hyphomicrobiales bacterium (assembly GCA_021732205.1). Taxonomy (GTDB): domain Bacteria; phylum Pseudomonadota; class Alphaproteobacteria; order Rhizobiales; family UBA4765; genus Raskinella. The sequence goes on from JAKFVK010000215.1 coordinate 3,097, forward strand.
TGGATCATCATTGCCGGCGGCATTGTCATTGGTGCGAGTGTCGGGTCCCTTCAACTCGTCGATCGCCTGGCGGGCGGCCTGGACCCCGGCCTGACAGCCACAGGTGCGGTCGAATTCACGGCGGAAGCGATAGGCGGCTTTCAGTGCCGTGTAGGGCTTGCCATCAAGAGCCACGGCCTCATCACTGCCGCCACCCGGATTACGGTGGACGTAAAGCGCAACCTCGTTGCCGGGACAGGCGCTGCGGCAGGTTTGCGCATCCTTGGCAAAATTGCGGGACGATGTCTGGTAGCTCACCGGCCAGAAATAACCATCGCAGGTGCGCACGCATAACGTCCGGTAGGGGCCGCTTGCTGCTATGGCCGTATTGCTGCGCGCATTCGTCGGGCGAAACGGTGGCTTGGCCGAAGGCGCGGGGCGGAGCTCGCTCGCTGGCGGCGGTGGCTTGTTGACCGCAGTGACCGCGGCCTGGCTAGCGCCGCCCAGGCTGAACCAGGACAGAAGGCCGTCAACGGGCGCAAAGCCCTCAACCGGCGCGGCACGCCTGGGTGTTTCGCCATGACATGAAGCAGCCGCAAGGCGACGCTGCAAGGCACCGCGTCTGGCCTGAAGGCTAGCGATGCCGTCCTTTTGCCCTATCCGGCGCTCGAGGCCGGCAAGATTGGCCTCCATGCCGGCAACGATAGTGGCGAACCGGCTGCAATCGCCCGCAGCGGACAATTCGCAGCGGTTTTTCTGCGCACGCGCGGTGCTGAGCTCGCTTCGCTGACGCTGGGCAGCGCTTGCAAAATCAGTTGCGGCAATAGAGCGATCAAGGCGCGCCAGTTCGGCGGTAAGGGCGGTGCATTGTGGGGCCATGGCAAAGGCCGGCCGGCTCACCACCAGCACAAAACCCATACCCAGCAAGCCAAGCCAGGGCCGCTGCATCACGCCAACACCCTACCCGACAGTGTCAGACACTGTCATTCGTATCTCGAGCGAGCCGATACGGATCGCAGAAAAATCGTGAACGCGGGGAGCGAAGCGGTCAATTTTCCAATTGAAACATGGCTAATGAAGCCTCAACCTGGATGGTGGCGCCGGGGCACGCGCGATGATAGCACTGCGGCTCAGGACCCTGGAGTGTGCCATGCCCTTTTCCCGCCTCGCGGTTTTGTTTTGTGCGCTTGCTGTTCTTGGCGCCGGAGCGGCGCGCGCTGAACAGCCCGACCTTATCTTCAAGAAATCGACGGTATGGAAATTCCTGCTGCCGGATGACAAGCTGGCGACCTACGCCATCGACGACCCGCTGGTTGAAGGAATTGCCTGCCATTACACGGTCCCGGAGAAGGGCGGCGTTGCCGGTCTTGTCGGCGTTGCCGAGGAATTATCCAATGCTTCGCTCGCCTGCCGGCAAATCGGCCCGATCCGGTTTCAAGGAAAATTCGAGCAGGGCGAGGAAATGTTCGAGCAGCGCCGCTCGCTGTTCTTCAAGCGCGTACGCATTGTTCGCGGCTGCGATGCCAAGCGCAACGTCCTCGTCTATCTCATCTATACCGACAAGCTGATCGACGGCTCGCCAGAGAATTCGACGTCGACAGTCGCCATCACGCCATGGGGGGGCGATGGCGCTCCCCGTTGCGCGGATTTCCTCAAGCGATAAGCGCTGTCAGGATTTGGTGCAGGTGATACGCATGAAGCCGTGGCAGCCGCGACCGGTACACGACAGGCCGCTGGCGATCTGCTTGGTCTGCGCATAAAGGCCGACATCGCGTTCCAGAACCACTTCGATGACGCGGGCAAAGCCGGCTGCCTCACAGAAATGCTGGGCGGTCGAGGGGCCACACTCGATGCCGGGCGAGCTGCACCAGTCGAGGCGCTGGCCATGATAGACGGGGCGTGGAAAACGCACCGTGGTCTTGCCATATTTGCGATGAGCGCGCCGATTGACGGTCGGCAGGTCGCTTAACCCCTCAGGCCCGTGTATCTGGGCGCCAGGCAGGACATGATCGCCAGATTGTCGATCGTTCGGGGTGTGGATAACGATACTGAGCGGGGGGATACCAGCAAGACTTGGCCAGTCAGCGTGCGCGTGACCTGCGGCACACACCAGACACAGAAGGCAAACACGCAGCACCCAACGCATTGACATCACCCGACATCGACTTGACGCCCTGAAGGGTAGGCTCAAGCGATTAAGGTTTCCTTGTCACCGCACGACAGCTGCCCGGTCAGGCCGCTTGGCGCAACCAGTCAGTATCAGGGATACGGTTGGCAAAGCGGATGCCGGCGTTAAACCATTGAGGTGCTGTCGTGCCTTCCAACGATCCGCCAAATGGCAGAGCGTAAGCCCGGTTGCGCAAGGCGGTGACATCGTCTGATGACTGACCGCCAAGTTCACGGGCAAGCGGTTGTGCCGGGACGGCGTCGCCCAGCAATCCTCCCTTTGCGGCGCTCTGGCGTTCACCAGATCGGGGCAATTTTACTTTCGTGCCTTGACCCTGAGCAAAGCAGATGGCACTTACACATGATGAAACATGCGCGTGCGACGATTTTATCCATTTGTATCGGCGGCTGAAATTATAGCGCCGACGCGGCCGTTCGCATTTCTGCTTTCCCTCTCATGAACGGACGCCCCGGCAACGCCAGGGAGAACCGCCTATGGGCTTGCGCCTTTACAATACGCTGACGCGCACCAAAGAACCCTTCCAGCCCATCGATGCGGACCAGGTGCGCATGTATGTATGCGGGCCGACGGTCTATGATTTTGCCCATATCGGCAATGCACGCCCTGTCATCGTCTTTGATGTGCTCTATCGCCTGCTGCGCCATCTCTACGGCGATAACCACGTCACCTATGTGCGCAACATCACCGACGTTGACGACAAGATCAACGAGCGCGCGGCGCGCGATTATCCCGCTCTGCCGCTCAATGAGGCGATCGGCAAGGTCACGCACGAAACCGCCGCGCAATACCACAAGGACGTAGCCGCATTGGGCTGCCTCCCCCCTACCCATGAGCCGCGCGCGACCGAACATATTGCCGGCATGCGCGACATCATCGAGCGGCTGGTTGCCACCGGCTTTGCCTATGTGGCGGAAGGGCACGTGTTGTTTTCGCCCGCTGCCATGGACAGTGCCGGGGGGATGATCCCGCGTTATGGCGCGCTTGCCAATCGCAGCCTTGAGGAGATGATCGCCGGCGCCCGCGTCGATGTCGCGCCCTACAAGCGCGAGGCGACCGATTTCGTTTTGTGGAAGCCCTCGACAGAGGGCGAGCCCGGCTGGCCCTCGCCCTGCGGGATTGCGGGCCTTGGGCGGCCTGGCTGGCATATCGAGTGCTCGGCCATGTCGAAGCATTTTCTCGGCGAGACCTTCGACATCCATGGCGGCGGCATCGATCTCGTCTTCCCCCACCATGAAAATGAGGTGGCGCAATCGTGCTGCGCCCATGGCACGGCTCGGATGGCGAATGTGTTCATGCATAATGGCTTCCTCCAGGTGGAGGGACAGAAGATGTCCAAGAGCCTGGGGAATTTTGTAACAGTTGATGAGCTGCTCAAAGATTGGCCTAGCGAAGTCGTGCGCTTCTCCATGTTGAAAACGCATTATCGCCAGCCCATCGACTGGACGGCACGAGCCATGGAAGATTCCCATGTCGCTCTGCGCACTTTCGCGACATGGGCAAAGAATCCAACTCGTGATGTCGAACCATCGGCTGAATTCTTGGAAGCGCTCGCCGATGATCTGAATACACCGCGCGCTATAGCGGAACTCCACCGCTTGGTTTCAACCGCGCGGCAAGCCGCAACCAGCCTCGCCGAGCGTGGGCCTGGAGCGCGCCTAGCTTTGCTAACGGATGCGGACACGCTCGCGGCCATGCAATTAACGCGGTCATTACAGCTGATCGGTATCGACATTCGCGCCTACGATCGCGACTGGTTCGAAAGGCGCTCAACCGTCAACATAGAAAAGATAGAACCTCCGAAAGAGAAGATCGAAGCCCTCATCACTGCCCGCAACGCCGCCCGCGCTGCAAAGAACTGGGCGGAGAGCGACCGCATCCGCGACGAACTCGCCGCCATGGGCATTCAGCTCAAAGACAGCAAAGGGGCTGATGGCCAGACGGTCACGACCTGGGAGGTCAAGCGGTGACACAGACCCCTCCCCTCACCGGCGGCTGCCAATGCGGTGCGGTGCGCTTTGCCTGCGATCACCTTGGCCGCGCCTCCATCTGCCATTGCCGCATGTGCCAGAAGGCCTTTGGTGGCTATTTCGGTCCGCTGGTGACAGCCCATGGGCTGCGCTGGACACGCGGCGCACCGAAGCACTGGCGCAGCTCCAATGAGGTGAAGCGGGGCTTTTGCAAAAATTGCGGCACACCTTTGACGTTCGAACCGGAGGGCGGCGGTATCGATATCGCCATCGGCGCCTTCGATGAGGCGCACAAGATCACGCCGGAAATCCAGCTTGCCCGCGAGGCGCGGCTGCCCTCCTTCGACCGGCTGTACGCCCTGCCGCTTCTCAACGATGCCGATGGCAGGATTGCGGCGCGCTTTGCCCGCATCACATCCAACCAGCATCCAGATCACGACACGTGAAAAGGGACGCCACAACATGACGCGTGAGCGCCTCTATCTGTTCGACACCACGTTGCGTGACGGAGCGCAGACGACGGGCGTTGATTTTTCATTGGCCGACAAGCTTACCGTCGCGAAACTGCTGGACGATCTTGGCATCGACTATGTCGAGGGCGGCTATCCCGGCGCCAATCCGCTCGATACCCAGTTCTTCGCGACGCGACCCAGCATCAAGGCGCGCTTCACCGCCTTCGGCATGACCAAACGAGCCGGGCGCTCGGCAGCCAATGATCCGGGCGTTGCCGCCCTCATCGACGCCAAAGCCGATGCCATCTGTTTTGTCGCCAAGGCGTGGGATTATCAGGTTCATGTGGCGCTTGGCATCACGCTTGAGGACAATATCGACGGCATCACCCAGTCGATTGCTGCGGCGAAAGCCGCCGGGCGCGAGGCCATGCTTGATTGCGAGCATTTCTTTGATGGCTACAAGGCCAATCGCGCCTACGCGCTGCAATGCGCCCAGGCGGCGTATGATTCCGGCGCCCGCTGGGTGGTGTTATGCGACACCAATGGCGGAACCCTGCCGCACGAGGTGGAGGCGATTGTTAGCGATGTCGCAACCCGCATCCCCGGCGACCATCTGGGTATCCATGCTCACAATGATACCGAGCAGGCGGTGGCGAATTCGCTGGCTGCGGTGCGCGCCGGGGCGCGGCAAATTCAGGGTACGCTCAACGGGCTTGGCGAGCGCTGCGGCAACGCCAATCTGACATCCCTTATTCCAACGCTGCTGCTGAAGGCTGATTACGCCGATCGTTTCCACATCGGCGTCAGCACCGACAGCCTGGCAACGCTTACCCGCGCCTCGCGCCAGCTTGACGAATTGCTCAACCGCCCGCCCAATCCGCATGCGCCTTATGTGGGACATTCAGCGTTTGCCACCAAGGCCGGCATCCACGCCTCCGCCGTGCTGAAGGAGCCCAAGACCTATGAGCATGTAAGCCCGGAGAGTATCGGCAACCATCGCAAGGTGTTGGTCTCCGATCAGGCGGGAAAGTCCAACCTTCTGGCTGAACTTGAGCGGCTTGGCGTTACGCCGTCGAGGGATGATCCGCGCCTCAATCGTTTGCTTGAGGAATTGAAAGAGCGCGAGGCACTGGGTTATGCCTATGAGGGGGCGGATGCGTCGTTCTTCCTGCTGGCGCGGCGCATCCTTGGCGAGGTACCAACCTATTTCACGGTCGAGCGCTTCAAGGTGAATGTCGAGCGGCGTTTCAACGCCATGGGCGAACTGGTCACCTTCTCGGAAGCCATCGTCAAGGTCAGGGTCGGCAACCAGACGCTGATGTCGGTTGCAGAAGGCAATGGGCCGGTGCACGCGCTCGACCAGGCGCTGCGCAAGGATCTGGGTGAGTACCAGTCGGCGATCGGTGATCTCAGGCTTGCCGATTACAAGGTACGTATCTTCCAGGGTGGCACGGAAGCTGTCACCCGCGTCCTCATCGACAGCATGGATGCGGGCGGCGAAAGGTGGACGACGGTTGGCGTGTCAGCCAACATCATCGACGCGTCGTTTCAGGCGCTGAGCGACTCCATCACTTACAAATTGCTGAAAGAAGGCGCGACGCCGGCCGCGTGACGATCAGCGGCGCGTCAGGAATTTCCACACGGCAAAGACAAGCACGGCACTCGTCAGACAGATACCGAGCACCACCCATATGCCGTTATCAGCGTCCTTGAAGGGCAGATTTGTTATGTTCATACCCCAAACACCCGTCACCAGAGTGGGGGGCACGAAGAGTGCGGTGAGGAGCGACAACACGCTCAGATTGCGATTAGCCTGCTGGGCAAGCTTGGAGGCAACCTCGTCACTGACGACGCGGGCACGCTCATGGATGTCGCGCATGTCATTATCAAGCGCGCTCAGGCGGCGCTCGATGCGAGCCGCAGCCAGCCGCGTATCCTCGGGAAGAGCGGTATCGTTTTCCTCGGCGAAATCGTGGAAGAGAATGGCCAGATGCTGAAGCTGGCGATGAATGCGCAGAGCGGTGCGGCGGAGCGGGCCGATGGCAACGCGTTCATCACCCTCATCGGCCAGAACGACACGATCCTCGATGCGATCAAGGCTGGTTGAAAGGCCGCGCGCCACTTTCGCCACACCATCGCAAAAGCGCAGGACGATTGCCTCAAGCAACGTCACGGCGGAGGGAAAACGGCGACCATCCTCGATCAGACGTCGGGTTTCCTCAACCGCCTTCAAGGGTGCACGACGGGCGCTCACCATGAAATTTTCGGTGACGCAGAAGCGAAGCTTGGCAATGTCCTCGGTCGACTTCTCGTTGAACTCCTGTTTGAGATCCGAGAAGATGCCAAAGATCACCCCGTCATCGGTCACCTGCAAAGTCT
>JAKFVK010000213.1 GCA_021732205.1 Hyphomicrobiales bacterium
CTGATGATGTTTGGCCCGCCCGATCAGGCCTCGCAACATTCCGACACCTCGATGCGCTGGAAGATCAAACGGTTTTCCAACGACGAATTGCGGCAGAAATTCATCGACGCCATGGTGCCGCAGGCGCAGTTCCTCGGCCTCGATATCCCCGATCCCGAATTGCGCTTCAATGAAGAGAGCGGCCACTGGCAGACGGGCGCAATCGACTGGAGCGAATTCAGGCGCGTTCTGGCCGGCGATGGTCCGTGCAATCGCCAGCGCATGCGCGTGCGCCGGCAGGCGGAAGATGAGGGCGTCTGGGTACGTGATGCGGCGCGAGCCTTCGCCGCCAAGCGCGCCGCGCGCCTGCAGGCAGCAGCGATTGCGGCGGAGTGAGGCAGTCATGAGCGAGGCGACAACCCCCCTGTACGAGGTCTTCATCCGCCCCAAGGCCGGCCTCAGTCACAAGCATGTCGGCAGTCTGCACGCATGCGATGATGATATGGCGCTTCACATGGCGCGGGACGTCTACACGCGCCGCGCCGAAGGCGTCTCGATCTGGGTGGTACGCTCGGACCTCATCGCTGCCTCCGACCCGGTCGACAAGGACATGCTCTTCGAACCAACGGCATCAAAAATCTATCGCCACCCGACATTCTACGACGTCCCCGACGATGTGGGACATATGTGATGGACGTGGTGGCAGCGATCGAGGATGATCTTTTTGCCTACGCGCTGATGTTGGGCGACAGCGCGCTTGTCCTCGGCCATCGCCTGTCGGAATGGAGTGGCTTTGGACCGACCCTTGAAGAGGACATCGCCCTGTCGAACATGGCGCTTGACCTGCTAGGCCAGGCGCGGCTCTGCCTTGATTATGCCGGCAAAGTCGAGGGCAGAGGACGTGATGAGGACGCGCTCGCCTTTATGCGCGACGATACTGACTACCGCAACCTGCTGATCTGCGAACAGCCACGTGGCGATTTTGCCGTGACCATGGTGCGCCAGCTTTTCTACGCAGGCTTCATGCAGCCTTGTTTTACCTCCCTCATGGCCTCGCGCGACAGCACGCTCGCAGCGATTGCCGCGAAGGCCGAGAAAGAGATGGCTTATCATCTGCGCCATGCCGGTGAATGGGTGATCAGGCTCGGCGATGGCACCGCAGAAAGCCATGTCCGCACCCAGCGCGCGCTTGATGAGATGGCGATCTATGTAGCGGAATTTTTTTCCGTGAGCGCAGTTGAGCGCCGCCTTGTTGATGCTGGTATTGCAGCCGATCCGCTTTCCCTGCGCCGCCCGTTTGAAGACAGCATCACCCCGATCCTGAAAGAGGCCACGCTCGTGGTCCCGTCCTTTGCCCAAGGTCAACATGGTGGCAAGGAAGGTCGCCATGGCGAGCACCTGTCGCGCCTTCTGGGCGAGATGCAGGTGCTCCATCGCGCTCATCCCGGTGCCACATGGTGAGCCCCGCGGAAAGCGATGTCGCTGCGCTGGTTGATCTGGCGCGCGCGCGCGCGGTCATCGAGGCGGTGTGCGATCCGGAAATTCCGGTTCTGACGCTTGCCGATCTTGGCGTCATTCGCTCGATTGAGCAAAGGGCCGATGGAAAGATCGAGATCGCCATCACGCCCACCTATTCCGGTTGCCCGGCGATGAGCGCCATCACCGTTGATCTTCACGCCGCTCTGGCAAAAGCAGGGTTCGACGACGTGACGATCACCACGGTTCTGCACCCGGCATGGACGAGCGACTGGATGAGTGCGACCGGCCGCGCCAAGCTGCGTGCCTACGGCATCGCTCCCCCTGCGGCCAAGGCGTCGCGTCGCGCCCTCTTTGGCGAGGAGGCCGCACCTGCCTGCCCGCAATGCAATTCCGGGCAGACCGAGAAGATCAGCGAATTCGGCTCCACTGCTTGCAAGGCCCTGTGGCGTTGCTTGTCCTGCCGCGAACCCTTCGACGCGTTCAAATGTATCTGAAATGACTTTTGTCCGATGACCCGTTTTCACCCTATGACGATTGCCGATATCCGCCGCGAGACCGCCGGTAGCGTGTCGCTTGGCTTCGTATTGCCGGATAATCTGAAAGATCAATTCGCTTTCGTGCCCGGCCAGTATCTCACCGTGCGCGCCACCATCGATGGCGAGGATCTCAGGCGCTCCTATTCGATCTGTTCCGCACTTGAAGATGAGCAGTTGCGTGTCGGCATCAAGAAAGTGGCTGGCGGCGCATTTTCCACCTATGCGAACGAACGGCTCAAAATCGGCGATACGCTTGCCCTCATGCCGCCGCAGGGACGCTTCACGCTCAATCTTGACAAGCGTGGCCAGCATCTCCTCGCCATCGCTGCCGGATCGGGCATCACGCCTATTTTGTCGATCGCCAAATCCCTGTTGTCTCGCGATCCTTCCGCTCGCTTTACTCTTGTCTATGGCAACCAGACGGCGCAAAGCGTCATGTTCGCCGAAGAGTGGGAGGATCTGAAAAACCGCTATCTCGGACGTCTCTCGATCGTCCATATCCTGAGCCGGCAAGCCCAGGATGTGGCGCTGCTGTCAGGGCGCATAACCGGTGAGCGCTTGCAGGCATTGGCCAGGGGCGTCGTCGATGTGAGCGACGTTGACGATGCCTATTTGTGCGGGCCACAGGCAATGATTGCTGATGTCAAAGCGGCGCTAGAAGGAATGGGTCTGGCAGGAGAGCGGGTTCACAGCGAACTGTTCGCGTCAGCAGCGCCGCGTGCAGCCTTTCATGCGCCAGCCCCACAGCCGGTAACGGGGGTATTGTCTCGTATCAACGTCACCCTTGATGGCGCCAGCCGCGCTTTCGATATGGGAGAGGATGACAGCAATATCGTTGATGCAGCCGCGCGCGCCGGTCTCGATCTGCCCTATTCATGCAAGGGTGGCATGTGCTGTACCTGTCGCTGCAAGGTGACGGAAGGCAGTGTGACGATGGCGCTCAATTATTCGCTTGAGGACTGGGAGCTCAACGCCGGATTTGTCCTTGCCTGCCAGGCCCGGCCGAAAACGCCATCCGTCACGCTGGATTTCGACCAGTTGTAGCGGTAGCGCTCGTCACTCTTCCGGTTCAGCCCTGATGCCGGCAAGAAAGAGACGTGTGAGGAGTGCCGCATAGGCCGCATGGGCCATCGGCCCGTTTTCACGAAACCACATATATTTCCAGTTGAGCGCGCCGAAGATCGTCATGGTCAGCGGTCGGATTTTAGCCGGGTGCAGTCGCGGATGGAGCTTCCGCACAACTGCACTCATGATCTCGACAAGCCGGCGTTCATATCCCTTCAATTCCGCCTGCTGATGAGCTGGCAGATGAGCGAGGTGGTTGATCTGTACCTTGTGGCGCGAATCAGCACCGCGGTAGCATTCGATGATGGTGGAGATGATCACGCCGAAACGGGTTTCCGGCGCCGCATGCGGGTCATCGGCCGCCGCGACGGCCTCGACAAGATCGCCGAGATGGGTGCGAATGACATCAAACAGCAGTTCGTCCTTGGCGCGGTAATAATGGTAGAGGAGCGCCTTCGACAGGCCGAGCGCCTGGGCGATATCGTTCATCGAGGTACGATCAAAGCCGTCGGCAGCGAATAGCTTTGCCGCGCCAGCGAGGATGGCGGCGCGTTTGTCGTCGTAATCCTGGGCGCGCGGGCGGGCCAAGATCAGGTCTTCGTAGTCCTGAGATCGACGATGCGCCTGGCCTTGCCCTGTGAGCGCTCAATGCCATCAGGTGGCAACACGCTGACGCGCGCTGAAATGCCGATGGTCTCCTTGATGCGCAGCGAGAGCAGCCTGCCAGCCTCACCGGCGTGAACGCCCGCCTCACGCCTGCCTTCGACCCGCACTTCCATCTCGTCCATCCGCCCTTCGCGCGTGAGGACGATCTGGTAATGTGCTGACAGCATTTCGATCTCGAGAAGCATCTCCTCGATCTGTGTAGGAAAGACGTTGACGCCGCGCACGATCATCATGTCGTCGCTGCGGCCCGTGACCTTTTCCATGCGGCGCATGCTGCGCGCCGTACCCGGCAGAAGCCGCGTCAGATCGCGCGTGCGGTAGCGGATGACCGGCATCGCCTCCTTGGTGAGCGAGGTGAATACCAGTTCTCCCAGTTCGCCATCGGCCAGAACGGCGCCCGTGTCGGGGTCTATGATCTCGGGATAGAAATGATCCTCCCAGATGTGAAGCCCGTCTTTCGTCTCCACGCATTCGCAGGCAACGCCCGGCCCAATGACCTCGGAGAGCCCGTAAATATCCACCGCATGCATGTCGAAGGCCTGCTCGATCTCAAGCCGCATGGCGTTCGTCCACGGCTCGGCGCCGAAGATGCCGACCTTGAGCGAGGTGGCGCGTGGGTCCGTGCCGCGCTTTCTGAATTCATCGAGCACAGCCAGCATGTAACTTGGCGTCACCATGATGATATCGGGCTTGAAATCGGCGATGAGCGCCACCTGGCGCTCGGTCATGCCGCCCGATATCGGCACAACCGTGCAGCCGAGGCGCTCGGCACCATAATGGGCACCAAGCCCGCCGGTGAACAGGCCGTATCCATAGGCGACATGACAGACCATGCCCGCCCGCCCGCCGGAGGCGCGAATGGAACGCGCCATGACATCTGCCCACATGTCGACATCGTTCTTCGTGTAGCCAACCACAGTGGGCTTGCCCGTGGTGCCGGATGAGGCGTGGATGCGCGCGACCTGCTCGCGCGGCACCGCAAACAGGCCGAAGGGATAATTGTCGCGCAGATCGGCCTTGGCGGTGAACGGGAACTTGGCGAGGTCGGCCAGCGTGCGGCAATCGTCGGGATGAACGCCTTGCGCATCGAAGACCCGTCGGTAATGCGGCACATGCGCATAGGCGTGATGTAGCGTCGCCTTGAGGCGCGTGAGTTGCAGGGCTGTGATCTCGTCGCGGGAGGCGATTTCGATGGCGTCGAGCGAGGAGCGGGGAGGGGTGAGGTCGATCATCTGACGGTCCACACGTTCAGGCCAGAAGGGAGCCGGGTATCGCGCGTGAATGACCGCGGAATTCCGCAATCACCGTGCCGTCTTCGCTGCGTACCGTGACATCCGTGATGCCCGAGCGCTCCGCCCGCTGGCGCTCGCGCGCCTCGGCGACAAGGCGCATGCCAAGCTTGCCTGGCGCCAGGAAGGTGACGTTGCAGTGCTGCGCTACATGGCGTTGTCCGTGACTGTTGCAGGCAAAAGCGAAGGCGCTGTCGGCCAGCAGAAAGATATAGCCGCCATGGCACGTGCCATGGCCATTGGTCATCGATGCCGTGACGCTCATGGTCATGGTCGCGGCGCCGGGTCCGATACTCATGATCTCCATGCCGAGATGGCGGGTGGCGTTGTCATCCTTCCACATGGCTTGTGCGGACAGCCTGGCGATATCATCGGTACTGTGTGTCGTCATGTCAGCCGCGCCCCGTGAAATGAGGTGCCCTCTTGTGCATGAACGCGTCGACGCCTTCGGCATAATCCTTGCCAAAGCCAAGCCGGCGCTGCACATCGCGCTCATGATCGAGCTGGGTGTCGAGCGTCGCTGTTGCGGCGTTGTGGACTGCCTGCTTGATCGCGGCAAGCGCGGTCGTTGATTGCGCCGCCAGATGCGCCGCCATCGCCTTCGCTTCGCTCAGCAGATGCTCATCCCCCACCACCTTCCAGATCAAACCCCATGCGCACGCCTGCTCCGCTGACAGCGGCTCGGCCAGCATTGCCAGCCCCTTCGCCCGCGCTTCACCCAGCAGATGCGTCAGCGTCCACGTGCCGCCTGAATCAGGCGCAAGGCCGATCTTCGCAAAGGATTGAATGAACTTGGCCGATTGTGCGGCAATGACGATATCGCCATGAAGCGCCAGATTGGCGCCAGCCCCCGCCGCGACCCCGTTGACCGCGACGATGATCGGCTTTGGCAGCGACCGCAGACGGCGCACCAGAGGGTTATAGCGAAGCTCCAGGCTTTCTCCCAGATCATTCGGCGTGCCTGTCTGGGGCGCGACCGCGCGATCCGACAGATCTTGGCCCGCGCAAAAGCCGCGCCCCGCACCCGTGATCACCACAGCGCGGCAATGATCATCGCTCGCGATCTCATTCAGCGCATCAGCAAGCGCCTGGTGCATCTCCAGAGTGAAGCTGTTCAGCCGCTCCGGCCGATTGAGCGTGAGCATCGTCACCCCGTCACTCTTTTCGACCAGTATCGTCTCGCTCATCGCCTGCCTCCCGCCCGCCGGCATGTCGTGCACCGGCACTTTTTCTTGACACTAGTCTTGCATTATCCGTCCAATCGGTCAATTAATGGAGAGAAGGATCGGACAACGATCCGTAGTCAAAGTGGCTACATAAAAAGCAACGGAAATTGACGCCGCAACGGGCGCCACAGGGAGGATGACATGACCTTGCATAAATCGCTTGCGATCGCCGCTGGACTTCTGTTGGGCGCCACATCGCTTTTTGGAGGCGCGCAGGCACAGGACATCAAGGTCGGTGCCGTCCTGTCAGTCACCGGACCCGGCGCCTTCCTTGGCGATCCGGCCGACAAGACGTTGCGCATGTATGTCGACGAGATCAACGCCAAGGGCGGGGTCAAGGGCCGCAAGCTGCAACTCGTCATCTACGATGATGGCGGAGACGCCGGCAAGGCGCGCACCTTCGCCACCCGCCTCGTCGAGGAAGACAAGATCGTTGCCATGGTCGGCGGTTCGTCCACGGGTACAACCATGGCGATGGTCCCGATCTTCGAGGAGGCGCAAATCCCCTTCATTTCCCTTGGTGGCGCTGTCGTCATCATCGAGCCGGTGAAGAAATTCGTGTTCAAGACGCCGCACACCGACCGCATGGCCTGCGAGAAGATCTTCACAGATCTCAAGCAGCGCAATCTGACCCGGATCGCCCTGATTTCGGGAACGGATGGTTTCGGCAAATCGATGCGCGACCAGTGCGCGGCGGTCAACGCCAAGTATGGCGTCGAAATTCTGGCTGAGGAAACCTACGGCCCGCGCGATACCGACATGACACCGCAGCTCACCAATCTCAAGGCGAAGGCGGGCGTTCAGGCGGTCATCAATCCGGGCTTTGGCCAGGGGCCGGCGATCGTCACGCGCAATTTCCGTCAGCTCGGTTTTGCCGTGCCGCTCTACCAGAGCCATGGTGTGGCCTCGAAGCAGTATATCGATCTGGCGGGAGACGCGGCCAATGGCGTGCGCCTGCCAGCGGCCGCCCTTCTGGTGGCTGACAAGCTGGCGGCAAGCGATCCGCAGAAGGCGGTCGCCAGCGCCTACGCCACGAAGTTCCAGACGATCACCAAGGAACCGGTCTCGACGTTCGGCGGCCACGCCTTCGACGGGTTGATGATCCTGGTGGGGGCCATGGAGCGGGGCGGTTTTGACCCCAAGGCGATCCGCGACGAGATCGAGAAGACCAAAGGTCTCATCGGTACCGCCGGCGTCTTTAACATGTCGGCAAGCGACCACATGGGGCTCGACCTGTCCGCCTTCAAGATGCTCGAGATCAGGAACGGCGACTGGGCGCTCGCAGAATAGGTCTCACTCGTCAAACCTGTGCGCTGATCGCGCACAGGGCGTTGTCGTTTGCCGACTGGTCCGCGCTTGCGAGCGAACAAGGCGAGGGGATCGTTGATGCTTGCGCAGTTCCTGCAATTTGCCATGTCAGGCCTCACCGTTGGTGCGGTCTATGGCATCGTCGCACTCGGGTTCACGCTGATCTACAACGCGTCTGGCGTGATGAATTTCGCCCAAGGTGAGTTCGTCATGATCGGTGGCATGGTCACCGTGTCGGCAGTTGGCGCCGGGGTGCCGCTGCCATTGGCCGCACTGATTGCCGTGATCGTTGCCGCGAGCGTCGGTGTGCTGCTGCAACGGCTTGCCATCGAACCGGTACGAGACGCACCGCCGGTTGTCCTGATCATCATCACCGTTGGTGCTGCCCTCGTCATACGCGGAGTGGCGCAGATCGTCTTTGGCAAGCAGCTTCATAAGCTGAGTGATTTTTCCGGCGACACACCGCTTGCTTTTCTAGGTGCATCTATTCTGCCGCAGGCCCTGTGGGTGCTGGCCGGCACAGTGCTGATCGTGGCGCTGGTGTGGCTGTTCCTGAACCTCACCATGCTTGGCAAGGCGTTGATCGCGACCTCGGCCAACCGCCTTGCTGCGAAGCTTGTCGGCATCAATATCTCGTTTATTCTGGCGCTGGCCTTTGCGCTCTCGGCTGTCATCGGTTCTGCCGCCGGCATTCTGGTCACGCCCATTACCTTCACCTACGCCGAAGTAGGCACGCTGCTGGCGCTCAAGGGCTTTGCTGCTCTCGTTCTTGGTGGGCTCGGCTCACCGCTCGGTGCCGTCATCGGCGGCCTTCTGCTGGGGCTGAGCGAAGCCTTCGCCGCTGGCTATCTGTCGTCCACCTACAAGGACGCGGTTGCCCTGTTGCTGATGATCGCGGTGTTGTTGCTGCGCCCGGGTGGCATCCTCGGACATGCTGGCGCGGAGCGGGTATGATGGCACGCTTTCGCCAAAATTGCTGGTTTGAGCCAGCACTCATTGCCCTCATCATCATCATCATCGGCCTCGTCCTGCCCTCGACCTATTATTTCCGGATCGCCACGCTGGTGCTGATCGCCGGATTAAGCGCGACCGGGCTTAATCTTCTCCTCGGCTATGCCGGCCAGATCAGCCTTGGACATGCCGGTTTTGTTGGCATCGGCGCTTATGCGGTTGCGGTTCTGCCGGCGAAATTCGCCGTTCCATCACTGCTGGCGGTCTTTTGCGGAACACTCGTCTCCGGCATTGTGGCATTGATCATCGGGAGGCCCATCCTCAGGCTCAAGGACCATTTCCTGGCGGTGGCGACGCTGGCCTTCGGTATCCTCATCGCCATGGTTTTGAATAATGAGCAGTGGCTGACGGGCGGGCCGGACGGCATGGCTGTTCCCCGCGTTGAATTGTTCGGCATTCGCATCCGCTCGGCACAAAGCTGGTACTGGATCTGCGGCGGGGTGCTGGTGTTGGCGGTGGTTCTCGCGCGCAATCTCCTCGATTCCTCGACCGGGCGGGCATTGCGCGCGCTCCATGACAGTGAGGTGGCGGCGCGGTCAGCCGGCATCGACGTTGCGCGCATCAAGAGCATCGTGTTCGTTATTTCCGCCGTTTTTGCCTCACTCTCAGGCTCGCTCTATGCCCTGTTCAACGGCCATGTGACGCCTGATATCGCCAGTTTCCTCAACTCGATTGAAATCGTCACCATGGTGGTGCTGGGCGGTATGGGGTCACTGTCAGGCGGCCTTGTCGGCGCGGTCATCCTGGTTGTTCTGCCGCAGGCTTTGTCATTTTTTCACGAATACGAACATCTGCTGCTGGGCCTCCTGATGATCCTCATCCTCGTGTTCATGCGTGCCGGCATCGTGCCAACGCTCGCGGCGCGGTGGGCGAGAGGACGCACATGAACCTGCTGTCGGTCGAACATCTTGGGATTTCGTTTGGTGGCATCAAAGCTGTCGATGACGTGTCTTTTGCGGTCTCTCCCGGCGAGATATTTTCGATCATCGGCCCGAACGGCGCAGGCAAGACAACGCTGTTCAATCTTATTTCCGGCGTCTATCGCAGCGACACGGGGCTGGTGAGGTTGCGTGGCGATGATGTATCGCGCTTGCCGCCCGAAGCGCTTGCCAGCCTTGGCCTTGCCCGCACCTTTCAGAATTTGCAGATCTTCGCGCGCATGAGCGTTGAGGAAAACGTCATGGTGGGGCTTCATCGCCACGAGACGCGCAATGTCCTGGCGCATCTGCTGGGGCTGCCGTCGGTGATGGCGGAAAACCGCCGGACCCGCGATGAGGCGAGACGTTATCTTGATATGCTGCATCTCCGGCAGGCAGCGGATGAGGTGGCCGGCAGCCTTTCCTATGGTGAGCTGAAGCGCCTTGAGATCGCCCGCGCCATGGCCTCGCGGCCCGACATATTGTTGCTTGATGAACCGGCGGCTGGCTGCAATCCGACCGAGACGGCGGAAATCGACGAGATCATCGTCAGCATCGCGCGTA
>JAKFVK010000037.1 GCA_021732205.1 Hyphomicrobiales bacterium
CTCCTTGCTCAGCCCATTACTCGTAGATGAAACCGAAATGACCCTTGGGTCGCTCGCCGTGAGCGAGCGGCCCCTTGACGCCATTGGCCTTGACCAGACGGTTGAAGATCGCCGCTTCCGGATCGCTGGCGTTGACGAAGCCATCGGTTGGCAGGGCGAAATCCTGCCGGGCGCCAGGATTGGCGATATAAGGTGTGATCAGGACGACAAGCTCGGTCTGGCTGTTGAGAAAGTCCTGACTGGAGAAAAGCGGGCCAAGGACCGGCAGGCGGCGCAGACCGGGAATGCCAACGACAGCCTTGCGGGTCGTGTCCTGAATGAGGCCGGCCAGAACGATCGTGCCACCGGAGGGCAATTCAACGGTTGATTCCGCCCGCCTTACCCTGAGGCCCGGGATGTTGAGGCCATTGAGAACGACGCCGTTTGCCGGATCAAGCTCGGAGACTTCCGTTTTGGTGCGGATGGAAATGCGCCCTTCGGAAAGCACAATCGGGGTAAAGGCAAGACCGACACCGAACTGCTTGTAGGTCACCGTGATATTGCCTTGCAGATCGCGCGAGGCCGGCACTGGAAATTCACCACCAGCAAGGAAGCTTGCCTCCTCGCCCGATACTGCGGTCAGCGATGGTTCGGCGAGCAATTTGGCCAGACCGCTGTTTTCGAGAACGCGGAGCTGAATGGCGGTGTTGAGCCTGCCGCCGAGAATGCCGGTCAGCGTCGTGCCGCTCGTCGACAGCGAGCCGTTCACGGGGTAATTATTCTGCTCGTTGAACTGAAAGGTCGAGGGTCCAAACGTCCAGCTTCCCGCGAGATTGACGCCAAGCTGCTTGATCGCCGAGCGGTTCATCTCAGCGACCACGACCTTGAGGTGGACCTGCTCTTTACCGACAATGGTCAGGGCGTTGACGATGCGCGAACTGGACGCCGATGAGCCGGCGCCGCCGCCGGACGGGACCGACAGGCTGACGCTGGTGGAACCGGTATTGCCCGAGCTGGTCGCGCTGGCAGTAGGCTGCCGGCTGACGAACTGCTCGGACACATCGATTGCCGTCTTCACATCAGCCGCCGAATTGACCTGGCCGCTGACGATGACGTTCTCGCCAATGCCCTCAGCCTTGACGTTGGTATTGGGAAAGAGCCGGCGCAGCGTCGCATTGAGGCCATCGAGATCGCGCTCGACGATGACGTTGATGGTGGCAATCTGGTTGCCGGCTCCATCGAAGAAGAACACGTTGGTCGAGCCGACGCCGGTGCCGATCACGAAGATGCGCCTGGCCGAGCGGACGATGGCGTTGGCGATCGCCGGGTTCGACACCAGGATATCCTTGGCGTCCTCATTGAGTTCGACAATGACCGACTTGCTGACGCCCATGCGCACTTCACGCGCTGAATGACCGGCCGAGACGCGCACCTGGCTGTCGCCGTCATTGCGCCGGTGCGGGGCCGCGTCACTCGCGGTCATGACCAGCAAGATGCTGGCGATCGCGGCCAGGCGCTTTAGAGCGTGATGAGGGAACATCGATAATTTCTCCAAGACCTTGCGGATCATTTGCCTGCCAACGGAACCTGGACGGTTACGCCATATCGAATGATGGTCATGCTGCCACCGCGCTGCTGGATATCGACTGTTTCGCCGCCATCGCCCTGCGAAGCGGGCCCATCAGCCAGGCTGCGCAGAGCCAGAGATATCTCGCCAAGCTGTTTTGACAGAGCCATCGTTTCAGCCTGTCGTGGATCAAGCTCCAGCGTCGCGGTGCGCCCGGGCAGAACCTTCTCGCCTTCGCGTTCCTGCACGTTCTGCTCGATCGCCAGAACGCGGATATTGGTGAGAACCGTGTCGGTGACGAATGTTTCCTGGCCGCCCGAGCGATCACGCTTGGTCAGCAGCACATCGACACGGTCATTAGGCAGAACGAAGCCGGCGACACCGGCATCGGATTTTTCAATGGCAACGGTAAACGCGCGCCTCCCGGTCGGCAGGATCGCTGCCATGTAGCCGCTGCGGGCACCGGTGATGATCCGGGCTGAATTGATCGGCTCGCCTACCGAAACGGCGGAGCGGACGATCGAGCCCGTCAATTCCTCACGCGCCTGGGGTCGAACAGAGCGCTGGACGAAATAGGGGCCGATCGCATCAGCCGGCCATTTGCGCCAGTCGACATTGCTGGCGTTGATGGTACCACCAATCGGGATAGTGCCAACGGCGATCAGCACCTCGGCGCTTGGCGGCGGCGGCGGGGCGGCGACTTCGACCACGGTCGGCTCGCGACTCCCCGATCCCGCCAGCATCGCTGCCAGAATGCCGGCGCCAACGGCGATAGCGGCAACAACGATATGAGCAGGTTTCATCGGCTATCCTCGATCAACGCGCTTAAGGCACGACAAGGACAGCTTAGGCTTGCAATCGTCAAAGTAGGGTTAACAGGTGGTTCGCCGAAATGGTTAATGTTTGATGTGTCGGCCGTCAGCGCAGCGCCAGCGCCAGCGTCATCCACGGAGAACTGGCGTAAACGGACAGGCCGGCCAGCGCCAGGGCGATACCGTAAGGAATGCCGGTTTGCTGATCGAGCAAACGCGTCATCCAGGGCTGGCTGGGTATGATCAGCGGAATGGGTTGGGCGCGAATGATCAGGAGGCCGATCGTCAGCAGGCCACCATAGAATGCTGACATGACAAGATAGTCGATCAGGTTCTGGCTGAAGCCAAACCAGAGCGCGGTTGCCGCCGCAAGTTTTCCGTCCCCCCCTCCGATCCAGCCAAAGGAGAAAAACGCGAAGCTGCCGGCAAGGACGGCAAAGGCGGCAAGGACATGGAGGCCGATCGTCGGCGCGTCCATCCCGACCAGAACAGCACTCAGGAAAAAACCGGCAATGACGAGCAGCTGCAGACGATTGGGGATCGTCATCGTCACCAGATCGCTCGCGGCAGCGAACGCCATGGCGGCAGGAAACAGCAGAATCAGAACAGTGCTGGTCATCGCGACATCTCGTTTACTTGCCCCGGCGGGGGCCGCAGCATGGCGATAAGTTTAGGCGATCGGGCTTAAGAACCGGTCAACGCCGCGCAGACGGGAGAGGAGAAAATGACGGCGAGACATGGTCGCCACCAGCCTGGGCGGGGTACCGGGAGCGTCCTGCTCTCGGTGTCCAGGAAAGGCAATCAGAGTTGATGCCTATTTCAGATTGCTTCGCACTTTGGTGAAGACGGTATTGAGGTTCGTTCCTATGCCTTGGACCGCCACGATAACGACAATGGCAATGCCCGAAGCAATCAGTCCATATTCGATAGCTGTAGCGCCCGATTCATCGTTCAGAAAACGAGCTAAAGTGCCTGTCATATTTTGACTCCCGCGGGGCGAGATGATCCGCGGTTATCCTTCACGCACGCGCCTTGAGCGCGAATCCAAGCAGCGAGCAATGCGGTACTCCACATCATCCGCTTCAGGCGACGCCGGTCAATTCTGCCGCCACCCGCCGGTGCGGCGGGAGGCGGTGGCAATTGTCGTCGTCGCTGCCTCTACCACGCTCGGCATGGCATCATCATATCTCAACCGGGATTCACGCGCGAAGCCCTTGGATGAAGGGCCCGGATTATCTCGGCCGGTTTGATTACTTGAGGTTGGCGCCGACCTTGGTGAAGACAGCGTTGAGGTTGGTGCCAATGCCGTTCACGGCGGTGATGACGACCACGGCGATGCCCGAAGCGATCAGACCATATTCGATGGCCGTGGCGCCTGACTCATCCTTGGCGAAACGTGCAAAGTTCTTCATGATAGTGTACTCCTTACAAAGCTGCAGTTGACGACGTAGTGTCCGGCCTCGCCGGAATGGGTGTGGCCTGGACAGGTCGAAATTAGCGCAATCAAATTTCCAGCCCGTTAAAGTGATGACGACAATTCGATCGACCGCTTGGAATGCCGATCCGGTCATCATGTGACGCGCGCCGCGCCGCCGCTTTTCGTCGAATCAAGAACGAATATGTCGATTGATCAATGGATTACCCGGTCCATGTCGAGGAAAGTCGACGTCGTGGCGATATCGACAGGACGCTACGTCATCCGTAAGATCACCTATTTTTTGCCGCACTGACGACCCTGGATCGCTTGGTTCGTTAGCGCTTCCTTCACTATAATGAGCGACATATTCACATCGGTTGTTTAACTGGCGATGGGAAAAGTCATGTTTCGCGGAATTGTCACCCTCCTGACGCTCCTCATTTCATTTCCGCTCCTCGGCGCGGCGCAAGCCCGGGCCGAAAACGAACGGCAAGCGCTCTTCGTGCGGCTTGATGAAGCCACTCTGCTGCGGCTTGGCAGTCAGGCGCAAACAATTGTGATTGGCAATCCATCAATTGCCGATGCGGTTGTGAATGACGGCAAAACCATCGTCATCACCGGCAAATCGTTTGGAACGACCAATCTGATCGCGCTTGACCGGCGTGGCGAGATCATCATCGAGCGGCAGGTTTGGGTCCAGCCACCCAGTGTCTCTATCCTGACCGTGCAAAGGGGGGACGAGCAGGAAACGTATTCGTGCTCGCCGCAATGTCGGCGCACAGCCGTCATCGGTGATACGAACAAGAATTTCGCCGATATCGTCAATCAGGCTCAGACGCGCAACGGCCTGGCACAGTCGCAGGCAACAAGCCGTTAGGCCTTTTTTGCCCGACGCAGGACCAGGTCGCGCGAAGACACGAAGCAACCTTCAAAAACCAGAGTGCATTCGATAACTACGAATGTGCTGACATTGCTCCAGCGGCGGAATGACCTCACGCCCGATAGCGGTCGGCATTCATGACGGTACCTGCCGACCACCTTGCATTTTCATGATCTCATCAACTGATTTTATAACTTTCCTTGGCATCATTCGAATCGCGCTTCTCTGATCTTCGAGGATTGATCGCCAGTGTTGCAACGCCAGGCCTGCCGGACATCAGATATCAACCCGCATCAGCCCGCCCGACCGCGACATGCGTTGACGGGCAGCTGGCGGCGGCTCATGGGTGATCGCAGGGGCGTCACCGCAGTTGAATTCGGGATCGTCGCTCTTCCGTTTTTTGCCTTGCTGATGGCAATTATCGAAGCGGCGATGGCCTTCTTTGCCGGCCAGCTTCTCGATACCGGGCTTAATGACGCTGCGCGCCTCATCCGTACCGGGCAGGCACAGGCCGGTGCCTATGACGCGGCACGCTTCAAGCAGGAGGTGTGCAATCGCATTCCCGCACTCATCAACTGTAACGGCAGCCTGACAGTTGATGTGCGGGTGCCGACGAGCTTTTCGAGCGCCAATTTCTCCATACCAACCGCCAGCGGCAATTTCGACCCGGCGCAGACACAGTATAACATCGGCGGATCGAGCAGCGTCGTCGTGGCGCGCGCCTTCTACAAATGGCCAAGCTTCGCCAATCTTCTCGGCTCGTCGCTGTCCAATCAGGCCGACAAGACGATCCTGCTGGTATCAACTGCGGCCTTCCGCAATGAGCCTTTCTGACATGGGTATGTTCACAGGTTTCAAACTGCGCGCCTTTTCACGAGATCGCCGCGGCGTTGCGGCAGTCGAATTCGCGCTGATCTTGCCGGTGATGGTGCTGATGTATGTCGGCACGGTCGAACTAACGAACGCCATATCTGTCAACCGCAAAGTGGTGGCGACCGCCAGCACGATCGGCGATCTCAGTGCCCAGGCCTCCGATATCGATGATGCGGGTATGAGCGGCATCCTCGATGCCTCATCGGCGGTCATCCAGCCTTATTCGGTGAGCCCGCTGAAACTGCGCGTTACGCAGCTCGTCATCGATTCGAACGGCGCAGCAAAGGTTGGCTGGAGCAGCGCGCGCAACATGGCCGCGCTGTCGCGCGGCGCCACATTCAGCACGTTGCCCACCGGGCTTGCCACGCCCAACACCTATCTCATCTATTCCGAGGTGGATTACAGCTACACCTCGCCCGTCGGCCAGTTCATCCAGACGCCTATCAGCCTCACCGAGACATTCTATCTGCGCCCGCGTGTCGGCAGTTGCGTCAAGCGCAACGGTGCCTGTTCATAGAGCACATTGCGTTTACTCCGAATCGCAGTTTGTGCTAGTCGGCAACGATCTTATCAAGTGGCAAGCCACGGTTCAGCCAGCCTGGACCATGCTCGCTGCCGATCATTCCCTCACCGATATGAGAGACCTGCGAGAAGCCGGCCGCGCGCAGCATATCCATGCCCGCCAATGTACGCCGACCGCTGCGGCAGATGAGAATGACAGGCCGGTCGTGATCGCCGTGTACCGCTTCGGCAATTTTTGCTACGAATTGCGGATCTTCGAGCGTGATGCCGGTGGCACCCGCCGCTCTGCCTGTCGCCTGCCATTCATCGGGGCGGCGGATATCAACCAGAAGCGCATCACCGCGCCCGGCCAGAGCGGCAGCGTCGGGAGCGGCAATTGAGGTCCCTGCCGGCACCCCGACGGGCGCCATTGCCGACAAGATCTTCAACGACGCCATTCCCAATGTCATCAAAGTGATGCTCATGATCGCTGTCCTGTATCGTTATCCGCTTCGCGCGAGGGCGTGTCTACAGGGCATGGCGGAGGGCGGCAAGGCGAAGAATCTCTGCCGGCTCACGAAAACGTCACGTTGCGCTGGCCGATGACTGACAGGCGCAAGCGAGACGAGACCTGATCGATGATGGCAACGATGAGCAGAATGAGGAGGACCAGAAAGGCCACTTCCGGCCATTCATTCTCACGGATGCGCTCGCTCAAGAGGGAGCCGATACCGCCCGCCCCAACGATGCCGATGATGGTGGCCGAGCGCGTATTGCTCTCGAAATAATAGAGCACCTGACTAAAAAAGATCGGTATCACCTGCGGAATCAGCGCAAAGCGGATGCGGTGAAGCCCATTCCCGCCGCTCGCCACGACGCCCTCGCTCGCCTTGCGGTCGAGATTTTCAAGCGCTTCCGAGAAGAGTTTACCAAAGGCGCCGATATCCGACGTCATGATTGCCAGCACGCCGGCGAACGGGCCAAGGCCGACGACGTTGATCCAGATCAGGGCCCAGATGAGCGTATCAACGGCGCGGATGCTGTCGAGAAAGCGACGCGACAGGATGTGGACGAGGCGATTGGCCACCACGTTTGACGCCGCCAGGAAACCCATCGGAAAGGCAAATAATGCGGCCAGCAGGGTGCCTAGAAAAGCGATGGCCAAGGTTTCGCCCAGCGCTTTCAGATAGAGGACGAGGCGGGCTTCTGTTCCATAGGAGGGGGGTATCATGTGGGTGACGAAATCACCGAGTTTGCCAATCCCGCCCCAGATGCGCGACCATGAGAAATCAAGCTCCCAGACAGCGAAGACCATCAGGCCCAGCGCCCCGGCAATGATTGCAAGCGTCAGGAGACGGCGCCAGGGCGAGGGCGCGAAGATCTGCGGGTAGGCAATCGCCAGCGCCGGGCGCTGCTCCAGCGCTTGCGTGCGCAAGGCGCCCGGAGGTGCCGGTGGTGAGGCAGGCTTCATCGCCCTGCCCCGGTCAAATGATGGCGAACATACTCGGTCACCACGTCGATCACCATGACGGTGACAATGATGAGGACCAGGATGGCGGACACGTCGGCGTAATAGAATTTGCGAATGGCGGTCAGCAATTCCTGACCGATGCCGCCCGCGCCGACGAAGCCCATAATGGAAGCGCCGCGCACATTGATTTCAAAGCGCAAGAGACCATAAGAGGTAAAATTCGACAGGACTTGCGGCAGCACGGCAAATCGCACCATTTCCGTCCAGTTGCCGCCTGAGGCGATGACGCCGTCAGCCGGCTTCATATCGATATTCTCAGCTACTTCAGAGAAGAGTTTTCCCAGCGCGCCGGCCGTGTGGATGGCAAGGGCGAGCACGCCTGCCAAGGCGCCAACCCCGAACGCGACGACAAAAATCAGCGCGAACACCAGCTCCGGCACGGTGCGACAGAATTCAAGCAGGCGCTTTGTGATCCAGCGCGTGGTGCGGCTCTTGCCCAGATTGTCGGCAGCGTGAAAGCAGAAAATGAACGCGAAAGCCGCCCCGATCGCGGTTCCCAGATAGGCGATGAGCAGCGTCTCGCCCAGCAGCTTCAGCCATTTCGTGATCCCCCAGAACCAGTCATCGGTGCCAAAGCCGGGATGAAGAACGACCAGCTGACCGGTGTAGGGGCCACTGTCGAAATGAAAGATGCGCTGGAGGTAGCTCGTGAAATTGGTGAAATTGGCAACGAGTTTGAGCACATCAACTTCGGCCATGAAGAAGGCGGCGATGATGGCAAGCCCCAGAACAATTATGGCAGCGATCGTCTGACGGCGCCGGGCGGCCAGCGCCCGGCGATAGGTCAGCACATGCGGCAGGAGCTGTGCGTCTGGCAGGCGGACGAAGGTCGTCATATTTTCGCTTTTCCTGCCATCGCCACCCGGACACCCGCACGGAGGAGAGCGTCAATTCCGCCCTGATCCATGCGCGCCACCCTCATGAAAGGCTTACGCCTTGCGCAGACTGTCAACGAACTTGATCAGCTCGATCGTCTTGTCGTAATCCTCGTTCTTGACGTCCTGATAAGGTTTGTTCTTGCCGTCGGACAGCTTTTCAAAGGCCGCCCGGTCCTTTTCGGCCGCTTCAAGGAAAGCCTTCTTGATGGCAGTCTTGAGATCGGCAGGCATATCGCTCAACACCGCCACGGGCGAGTTGATGATGATGTCGGATTTTACGATGATGCGGAAATCATCCTTGGTCATCGGCTTGCCGTCGGAAGATTTCAGCAGGCCCTTGTTGAGCATGCGGGTGAGATTTGAATCATCCTCGGAGTTCCACCAATTGGCGGCGACATCGATGGTTCCCTGCGCCAGCGCCAGCAGCGCGTTTTCATGACTGCCGGTGTAGATGACCTTGGAATAATACGTCTCAGGGTTAATGCCGAGCGCATTCAGCTTGAAGCGCGGCATGTTGTTGCCTGACGTCGAATTCGGGTCCACAAGGCCGAGCACCTTGCCCTTGGTCTCTTCGATCTTGGCCAGCGGCGATTTGGCCAGCGTGTAGAACACCGAATAATACCCCTTGCTGCCATCCGAATTGACTTCGATGACAAAAGCATCCGTCTTGACGCCGGTGACGCGGGCGCGGGCGAAGGAGGCAGGGCCGTAATTGGCGATGTGCACATTGCCGGCACGCTGACCTTCGATGACGGCGGCGTAATCCTGGGCAATGCGCAACGTCACCTTGGTTCCCAGTTCCTTCGAAAGATAGTTCAGAAACGGACCAAAGCGATCAGAAACGCCCGAAGCGTTCTCGGCCGGGACAACCGCGAAGGTCAATTCCGGATATTTCTCTTTCCACGACTGTGCATGGGCGGTGGTGGTCAGGAGGGCAGCGCCTCCGATGGCAGTCGTCATCATTCCACGGCGTGTGATCATCTTCGATCTCCTGTTCAATGGCAAAATCCGATACCGCAAGGCGGTCCCGGTCAGGCAGTTACGGCATCGGGAAGCTCGGCAGCCGAGCCTTCCGGGGTGACAGGGCTGTCCATCACGTCGTCAGCCTCAAGCCCGTAAAGTTCACGTGCGACATGCTGGGTGAGTGCTTGCGGGACATCGTCAAAAACGATGCGGCCCTGCGCCATGCCGACCAGGCGGTCGCAATAGGTGCGGGCGAGATCGAGCGAATGGAGGTTGCACAAAACGGTAATGCCGTAATGGCGATTGATGCGTAGCAGCGCATCCATGACGATGCGGGTATTGCGCGGATCAAGCGAGGCGATCGGCTCGTCGGCGAGCAGGAATTGCGGCTCCTGGACGAGGGCGCGCGCAATTGCCACGCGCTGCTGCTGGCCACCCGACAGGCTGTCGGCACGCTGCGAGGCAAGGGGGGCGATATCGAACTGGTCGAGGGCTGACATGGCAATCGCCAGATCGTCCTGCGACCACATCCGCGCCAGCGCCCGCAGGGCCGGCACATGATTGAGGCGGCCGACGAGGACATTGGTGAGCACGTCGAGGCGATC
>JAKFVK010000142.1 GCA_021732205.1 Hyphomicrobiales bacterium
GCTCATGGGAGGGGCGCCACGACGTCCAGCTGATCTGGGGGGTGCATGCGGTCGAGGCGGCGCTCGCCAATCCTGTGCGCCGGCTGCGCCGTATATTCGCCAGCGAGAATGGCTGGCACCGCGTCGAGGCGGTGGCGGCCGGTCGCATCAAGCCCGAGATCATGCGCCCTCAGGAAATCGACCGCCTGCTGCCAGCCGATGCGGTCCACCAGGGATTGCTGCTGGAGGTGGACCCGCTGCCGGTGATTGACGTCGAAAAAGTGCCGGAAGGCGGAATCGTTCTGGCGCTCGATCAGGTGACCGATCCGCACAATGTCGGCGCAATCCTGCGCAGCGCGGCGGCTTTCGGTGTCACCACGCTGATGATGACCAACCGCCACAGCCCGGAGGCAACCGGTGTCTTGGCGAAGGCAGCCTCCGGCGCGCTCGAACTGGTGCCCTTCTGTCTGGTGCGCAATCTGCGCCAGGGGCTGGCAAGCCTGGCCGAGCGCGGCTTCTCCCGCCTTGGTCTTGACAGCGATGCGGAAAACGACATCACCACCGTGGCGCTCAAAGCGCCGCTGGTGCTGGTTCTAGGGGCGGAGGGCAAGGGCCTGCGGGCCGGCACCAGCGAGGATTGCGATATTCTGGCCCGCATCGCGCTGCCGGGGAAGCTCACCAGCCTCAACGTATCGAACGCTGCGGCAGTGGCGTTGTTTGCCACCCATCAGCGGCTGGCGCTGACCGCGTGAGGCAAAAAAAGCGCCCGGACGAACCGGGCGCTCTCACAAATATCGGCTGCGTCGCTTAGCGGCAGACGCGACGATTCTGATAGGCCGCCACCCGGCCATATTCGTCATAGAGCGGCTGGCGCTTGATGAAGCAGCGCGGCTGGCGCACCACCACCTCGTCCTCTTCGTAATACTGGCCCTGCGAATAATACTGGTTCTGCGGCTGGGCGTAATAGACCCGGCCGGGATGACCGTAAACGGGTTCCTGCTGATAATAGCGGGGCTGCTGGCCGGCAATCGCCGAGCCGACAATTGCCGCGCCAAGCAGCCCGGCTGCGACACCAGCGATAATCGGGACGCCATTATTGCGACGGCGATACTGGGCTTCCGCTTCCTGCGGCGCGAACGCAGCCGCAAATGTCAGGGCAGCGAGCAGGGCAACCATTAACTTCTTCATCATCCCCTCCTAGAGATGGGTGGAACAGCATGGGGCAAAGGCCGGTCTGCGGTTCCGTGACAACCTACACAAAGTCTTAACCACAAGCGCATGAACGCGTTCTGAATAGATTATAAATCAAACGCCAGCGCAAGACGCGAACGCCATCTGCGCCAGCTGACGGCTCGACAGGAATGTCAACCCGCAGCACCATCAAAGGTTCCGCGCGGGCCACAGCACGTTGACCCGCCAAGCGCCGGCGATGGGCGGCGCCAGGCTCAGCTGCCCGCCCTCTGGCCAAATCAATCGTCTTTGGCTAAGCAACACCCCAGCGCCGGCGTAGCACAGCGGTAGTGCAGCGGTTTTGTAAACCGAAGGTCGGGAGTTCGATCCTCTCCGCCGGCACCAGAGGCTCTGAAGGACGATTGCCAAGCGCCAGCGCGTTCGACAAGAATGTGCGACATGCAAGAGAATGGCATGACGGGGCGGGCGTGACGGCAGCAATGACTGAAACAGGCGTCGACGCCTTCATCTCCCGCTGGTCCGGGCAGGAGGGCGGGCAGGAACGCGCCAATTACGCGCTTTTCCTAAGCGAGCTTTGCGATGTTTTGGACGTTGCCCGCCCGCAACCAGCCTCAGCCGACCATTCCGCCAATGATTATGTCTTCGAACGCGTGGTGCGCGAGACGCTGCGCGATGGCACGGTGTCAAACCAGCGCATCGATCTTTACAAGCGCGGCTGCTTTATTCTGGAGGCGAAGCAGTCGCGCCAGAAAGGCGGCACCAAAGAAACCGCCGGCGATGGCGATCTTCTCGCCGCGCCCTCAGCGCCTCGCGGGCGGCGCGGCGCGGAACGGGCCTGGGACGTCTTGATGATGAATGCCCGCCGCCAGGGCGAGAATTACGTCCGCCTGCTGCCATCAGGCCACCCCGCCCCGCCCTTTGTGATTGTCTGCGATGTCGGCCATTGCTTCGAGCTTTACGCCAATTTCAGGGGCGATGGGCGGGCCTATGACCAATTCCCGGATCGTCAGGGTTTTCGCATTTTCATGGAGGATCTGCGCCAGCCTGAGATTCGCGCTCGTCTTGCCACCCTGTTTGACCCGCAGCGCGTCCACGAGCTTGATCCGACGCGGCGCGCCGCAAAAGTCACGCGCGATATCGCGGCAAGGCTCGCCACCGTCTCGAAGGCGCTGGAAGCCGCCAGACATCCGGCGGAAGAGGTGGCGGGCTTTCTCGCCCGCACGCTTTTCACCATGTTTGCCGAGGATGTCGGCCTGCTGCCGGAAAAATCCTTCCGCGATGTGCTGAAGCGCTGCGCCGAGAACCCCGCCCTGTTCGGCCCGATGGTCGAGCAGCTATGGGCGGCCATGGACACCGGCGATTTCGCCTACGCGCTCGAAGCGAAGGTCAGGCGCTTCAACGGTGAGTTTTTCAAGGAACGCAAGACATTACCGCTGACCAAGGCAGCGATCGGTGAATTGCTCGCAGCAGCCAGCGCCAATTGGAAAGAGGTAGAGCCTGCTATTTTCGGTACCCTGCTGGAACAGGCCCTTGATCTGGCAGAGCGGCGCAAGCTTGGCGCCCATTATACGCCGCGCGCCTATGTCGAGCGCCTGGTGAAGGCCACCATCATCGATCCGCTGCGCCAGGACTGGCAGACGGCCCTCCTGACGATTACCCGCCAGCGCGATGAAGGCCGCGCGAGGGACGCGCTGGCGACCGTGAAAGCCTTCCATGACCGCCTATGCGCCACCCGCGTGCTCGATCCCGCCTGCGGCACCGGCAATTTCCTTTATGTGGCACTCGAATTGATGAAGCGGCTTGAGGGTGAAGTGCTGGAGGTTCTGGCCGATCTCGGCGGACAGGAGGCGCTCACCGGCCTTGAGGGCCATATGGTCGACCCGCACCAATTTCTGGGCCTTGAGGTGAACCCGCGCGCCGCTGCCATTGCCGAGCTGGTGCTGTGGATCGGCCATCTGCAATGGCATTTCCGCACGCGCGGCGCGGCCCCCTCCGAACCGATCCTGAAGGCTTTCCGCAATATCGAGGTGAAGGACGCGGTGCTCCAGGCGGAAATGTCATTGAAACGCGGCGCGGATGGCAGGCCGGTATTGCGCGCCGGTAGCGATGGCGAGCCGCGCGAAACCACCAGCTACGCCAATCCCCGCCGCCCGGCCTGGCCGACGGCTGAATTCATCGTCGGCAACCCGCCCTTCATTGGCGGCAAGGATTTGCGCGCGCGGCTTGGCGATGACTATACGGAAGCGCTGTGGAACGCCCATGCCAATGCCCATGATAGCGCTGATTTCGTCATGTATTGGTGGGATCGCGCCGCTGAACTCCTCACCAAAAAGGGCACCGTCCTGCGCCGCTTCGGCTTTGTCACCACCAATTCGATCAGCCAGGTGTTCCAGCGCCGGGTGATGGAGCCTTACCTTAAGGCCAAGAAGCCAATCTCGCTGGTGATGGCGATTGCCGACCATCCATGGACCAAGGCGGCTGCCGATTCAGCCGCTGTGCGCATCGCCATGACGGTGGCGGAGGCTGGCAGCACTGAGGGCGTGCTCTATGAGGTGGCGGCGGAACAGGGGCTCGACAGCGACACGCCGCAGATTGTCTTGGTTGAGAAACGCGGGACCATCAATGCCGATCTGACGGTGGGGGTGGACGTCACATCCGCCGCCATGTTGAAGTCAAATGACGGTATCTGCTCGCCCGGAGTAAAGCTGCATGGCGCGGGCTTCATCATCTCACCTGAAGAAGCAAAAAAACTCGGCCTTGGCCGCGTTCCGGGCCTTGAAAAACATATCCGGCTTTATCGCAATGGCAGGGACCTCACCGCCCGCCCGCGCGACGTCATGGTGATTGATCTTTTCGGGCTGGACATTGACGAGGTCAGGTCTCGTTTTCCGGAAGTTTATCAGCGCATTATAACCACCGTAAAACCGGAACGGGACACCAATAATCGAGCCACATATAAGGATAATTGGTGGATTTTCGGCGAGCCACGACGCGATCTTCGCCCGGCCCTCGCCAACCTCCCCCGCTATATCGCCACGGTTGAGACCACCAAGCATCGCGTCTTTCAGTTTCTTGATGCCGCCATCCTTCCCGACAACATGCTGGTTGCCATCGGCAGCGATGATGCGCATGTGCTGGGGGTGTTGTCCTCGCGCTTTCACGGTCTTTGGGCGCTGGGCCAAGGTGGCACGCTAGAAGACAGACCTCGTTATACGAAATCCCGCTGCTTCGACCCCTTCCCCTTTCCGGACGCCGGCGAGGCGCAGAAGGCGCGCATTCGCACCATCGCCGAAGAGCTGGACGCGCATAGGAAGCGCGTCCTTGCCGCCTATGAGCATTTGACGCTGACCGGCCTTTACAACGTGCTCGCGCGGCTGCGGGCGGGTGCTTCCCCCGGCGATCTCGACACAAAAGAGCAGCGCATCTTCGAGGACGGGCTGGTGCTGATCCTCAAAGAACATCACGACGCGCTCGATTTAGCCGTGGCAGACGCCTATGGCTGGCCGGTGGATTCATCCGAGGACGACATCCTCGCCCGCCTGGTAGCCCTCAACAAGGAGCGCGCGCGGGAAGAAAAACGCGGCCTCGTGCGCTGGCTGAGGCCCGATTACCAGATCGCCAGATTCGGCAGCCCGCAGGAAAAGGAAAAGCAGATCGAGGCCGAACTCGGCCTTGCCGCCGTCAAGGAAGCCAAACCCTTTTATCCGTCAGACGACAGCGCCCAGACCGGCCTTGTCATGGCAGCCCTTGCCCATACGAGCGAGCCGCTCGACGCCGCCGCCCTGGCGCGAGGCTTCAAGCAGGGCCAGAAGGCCACCGGCAAAATTCAGGCGGTGCTCGACGCGCTGGAGCGCTGGCAGCTGGTGGCCCGCACCCCCAGCGGCGCTTACCAATTGCGCCGGGCGGCGTGAGGCGCCATCATCCCCGCTCCTGACAGCCTAAAGGACCCGCCCATGTTAACCGGCCTGCGCAAGGGGCTCACCTCGTATGGTGACGCCGAATTCTCCCTCTTCCTGCGCAAGGCCTTCATCAAGGCGATGGGCTATACGGACGACGCGCTCACCCGCCCCATCATCGCCATCACCAATACGGCGAGCGACTACAACCCGTGCCATGGCAATGTGCCTGACCTCATCGAGGCGGCAAAGCGCGGGGTGATGCTGGCCGGCGGCCTGCCGATGGTGTTTCCCACCCTCTCCATCCATGAAAGCTTCGCCTTTCCCACCTCCATGTATCTGCGCAACCTCATGGCGATGGAAACCGAGGAGATGCTGCGGGCGCAGCCGATGGACGCGGTGGTGCTGATTGCCGGCTGCGACAAGACGATCCCCGCCCAGGTGATGGCAGCCGCAAGCGTTGATCTGCCGGCCATCGTCGTGCCGACGGGGCCGATGAATGTCGGCCATCACAGAGGCGAGATGCTGGGCGCCTGCACCGATTGCCGGCGCTTCTGGGCAGCGCGGCGCGCCGGCACATTGGCCGAGGGCGAAATCGATGATGTGAACGAGCGGCTTGCCCCGTCCATTGGCACCTGCATGGTGATGGGCACCGCCTCCACCATGGCCTGCATGGTGGAAGCGCTGGGGCTGGCGCTGCCGGGGGCGGCATCTGCCACCGCAACCAGTGCTGACAGGAAGCGCATCGCTGAAGCGAGCGGCGCCCGCGCGGTTGCTATCGCCAAGGTTGGCCACCCGAAAGTGAGTGCGCTTCTCAGCGACACATCGCTCCACAATGCGCTCGTCGTCTTGCAGGCAATCGGCGGCTCGACCAATGGGGTAATCCACCTCACCGCCATGGCGGGGCGCGCCGGCGTCAAGCTTGATCTTGACCATCTCGACCGATTGGGCCGCGAGGTGCCGGTATTGCTGAACCTCAAACCCTCCGGCGCCTATTACATGGAGCATTTCCACCATGCCGGCGGCTTGCCGCGCCTGATGCGCGAACTTGCCGACAAGCTCCATCTCGATTGCCAGAATGTCGCCGGCACGACGCTCCGCGAGGTGATTGCCAGGGCCGAGGACGTGCCCGGCCAGAGCGTGATTTTCGCGCGCGACAGACCGCTGAAATCAGCCGGCGCGCTCGCGGTGCTCCATGGCAATCTGGCGCCGCGCGGGGCGCTCATCAAGCAGTCGGCGGCGTCAAAGGAGCTGATGTCCTATACCGGCCGCGCGGTGGTGTTTGACAGCGTGGAAGATATGGCTCAGCGCATCGACGATCCGGCGCTCGATGTGATGGAAGGCGATATTCTCGTGCTGCGCCATGCCGGGCCAAAAGGAGCGCCCGGCATGCCCGAGGCCGGCTATATGCCGATCCCATTGAAACTCGCGAAAGCCGGCGTCAAGGACATGGTGCGCATTTCCGATGCGCGCATGAGCGGCACGGCGTTTGGCACCATCGTTTTGCACATCACGCCGGAAGCCGCCGAAGGCGGGCCATTGGCGCTCATCGAGAATGGCGACACGATCCGCCTTGACGTGGCCGGGCGGCGCATTGATGTGCTGATTGATGAAAATGAGATGGCGCGCCGCCTTGCCGTGTGGAAAAAGACGCCGCCGCACCGCCCCCTCCCGCCGCGTGGCTATGCAAGGCTCTTTGCCCGGCATATCACCCAGGCAGATGAAGGCTGCGATTTCGATTTTCTGATGCACAAGGACTAGATCATGCTGCTTGATGCCAGCGCCTGCGGGCTCTATCCCATTGCCGTCACGCCGTTTTTGCCCGATGGCGCGATTGATTTTTCTTCCATCGACCGCATGTGCGATTTTTATATCGCGTGCGGTGCAACCGGCCTCACCATTCTCGGCATCATGGGCGAAGCCCCCAAGCTCGACAGCGTCGAATCGCTCGCAGTGGTGAAGCGCGTAACCGACCGGATGCAGGTGCCGGTCATCGTCGGCGTGTCGGCGCCGGGGTTTGCGGCGATGCGCATTCTGGCGCTGGCCTCGATGGCGGCGGGCGCGGCGGGTGTCATGATCGCGCCGCCGCCAAACCTGCGCACGGATGACCAGATCATCAGCTATTACGCCCAGGCCGTCGAGGCGATCGGCAGCGATATTCCCTTCGTCATCCAGGATTATCCGCTCACGCTCTCGGTCGTCATGACGCCGAAGGTCATCCGCCAGATTGTCATGGATCACCCCTCTTGCGTGATGCTGAAGCACGAGGACTGGCCGGGGCTTGAAAAGATTTCGACGCTGCGTGCCTTCCAGAAGGAAGGGTCGCTGCGCCCGCTGTCCATCCTCACCGGCAATGGCGGACTCTTCCTCGATTTCGAGTTGGAGCGCGGAGCCGATGGTGCCATGACTGGCTATGCCTTCCCCGACATGTTGGCTGATGTGGTGCGCTTGTCTAAGGTAGGCGAGCGCGACAAGGCGCATGATCTGTTTGATGCCCATCTGCCACTTCTGCGCTACGAGCAACAGCCGGGCATCGGCCTGGCGGTGCGCAAATACGTCCTGCAGAAGCGGGGCGCGATTGCGCACGACACCCAGCGCAAGCCTGCTGGTGGTATCACTGTGGCTGCGCGAGCGGAGATCGACTATCTCCTGAGCCGGTTATCGCGCCATGACGAGCGGGCCAAACTCTGAAATAGTCATCCGGCGAGCTATGAGCGAGAAAGAACACCCGTGACCGCCGACCCTGCCCTTCCCGCCAGCCGTCACAAGCTTCATATTGTCGCCTCGAGTGCTCCTGAGGCGGTTAGCGCGCGCGCGCGGCTGATCGCGCGTTACGGCGACCATCCAGCGGAAAGCGCGGACATTATCGTTGCGCTTGGCGGCGATGGGCTGATGCTCGCCACGCTCCACGCATCGATGGGCAGCAACAAGCCGATCTACGGGATGAATCGCGGCTCTGTCGGCTTCCTGACCAATGATTTCGCCGAGGATGGCTTGCGTGAACGGCTTGATGCGGCGGTGCGCACCCTCATCCACCCCCTTATCATGCGCGTCATCGACACCAGCGGAGTGGAGCATAGGGGCTGGGCCATCAATGAAGTGTCGATCTGGCGCCAATCCTATCAGGCCGCCAAGCTCGCCATTGCGGTGGATGGCAAGGAAAGGCTGGCTGAACTGAGTTGTGACGGGGTGCTGGTGGCAACGCCCGCCGGATCGACGGCCTATAATCTCTCGGCGCAGGGGCCGATCATCCCCATCGGCTCGGCCCTTCTTGCTCTGACCCCGCTCAATCCCTTCCGCCCGCGGCGCTGGCGCGGTGCGTTGCTGGCGAACCGGGCGCGCATCACGGTGCGTGTTCTTGAAAGTGAAAAGCGTCCTGTCGCTGCGGTAGCCGATCATTTCGAGGTCCGTGACGCGGTTGAAATTCACATCGCCGAGGATCCGTCGATCGCACTACCGCTGCTGTTTGATCCAGACCACAATCTGGACGAGCGTATTCTTCGTGAACAATTCGGTAATTAGCCGGTAAACCTGCGTGAGATCGGCCATGTCCGATGCAGAACACTTTTTTTACTGGAAAGCCGTAATCTCTTACCTTGCCGTGCGCATATGAACTGCAAAACGGCAAAAATTGTGGGTAATGTCCCGGGAAACTCGGGTCGGCGTCATGAATATTATCGATTTTTCCGTCCTGCGCACACTTATCATCGATGACAATGTCCACACGCGCCGCATGTTGCGCGCGATTTTGCACGGTCTGGGCGTGCGCGATATCAAGGAAGCAGATGACGGGGCAACCGGCCTTGAATCCTTCCAGACCTATTCGCCCGACATCATATTGCTTGACTGGGTGATGCCCATTTTCGACGGCATCGAAGTGACCCGCATGGTGCGCAACATCGATTCCAGCCCCAATCCCTTCATTCCGATCATCATGATCACCGCTCATGCGGAGCGACACAGGGTGGTCACCGCGCGTGATGCCGGCATCACCGAATTCCTGTGCAAGCCATTATCAGCGAAAGCGCTCCATGACCGGATTGTGAATATCGTGCTCAATCCGCGGCCTTTCGTGCGCACCAAGACGTATTTCGGACCCGACCACAGACGCAACGCCTCGTTGAGCAGCGCGGGCGCAAAACGCATCGAACCTGACCTGATCGATCAACGCTAACTGCAAAAAACCACCAGCGAGACCTTGATGAGCAAGCACAACGCAGCGATTGCCGTAACATCGCAAAGCCCTTCCGGCGGACAATTGATCGATTCTCCACTCAATTTCCGCAAGCATGTGGTTCAGGTTACCGGCAACAACACGCTCGACATGGGGCCGATCGAGCGCGCGGAAAAAGCACTGGCGGGGCTGGCGGACCAGTTTCCGACCTGGATGCAGGACGAGATTGCCGCCCTGGTTGGCGCCCGTGCGATGCTGCAATATGAAGGTTTGACGGAAGCGACCCGCCAACGCATCTATCTTGCGGCTCACAATCTGCGCGGCCAGGCCCAGATGATGAATTTCCCGCTCGTTGGCACCGTCAGCGACAGCCTGTGCAATCTCATTGATCGCGTGCCGATCGACCAGCTGCCACTGCCCATCATCGATCTGCACATCGAAGCTGCACGCGCCATGATCAGCGAAAACGCCAGCGGCGAAAGCAATGGTGTTGCCCTCAAACTGGCCGCGCAGCTGGGCATCGCAAGCGAAGGGATTATCCGCAAGTCAATCAGCACGGAAGCGGTTGACTAGCTGTTCAGTCCCGGCATTTGATGGAACGGGTTTAGAGTGAACTTTTCGGGGTCGATTGTCCATTGTTTGCAGATGAACTCGTAAGGCGTGAGGCCTTTGAGGGTCTTGAGCCTTCGCCCGAAGTTGTA
>JAKFVK010000140.1 GCA_021732205.1 Hyphomicrobiales bacterium
GCATGCTGATCATCGTTGAGGATGTCGCCGATCTGTGGGCGATGGAGCGCGCGGCCGCCGCCGGTGCGCGCTACCATGTGCTGGGCGGAACCTTGTCGGCGCTGGATGGCGTGACACCTGACCGCCTCCATCTGGCCGTGCTGCCGGGGCGGATCACAGACGAGAAGATCGATGAGGTGGTTCTGGCCCTTAATGCCACCGTCGAAGGCCAGACGACGGCCCATTACATCACCGATCTTCTGGCCACGACGGGCGTCAAGGTCACGCGCCTTGCCCATGGCGTGCCGGTCGGCGGCGAGCTTGATTATCTCGATGAGGGGACGCTGACGACGGCGTTGCGGGCGCGCCTGCCGTTCTGAGGGCTGTCATCTCATTCAGCCGCCAGCGGCCGTTGCAGTTGCGCCGCTGGCGGTTCACTTTCTGACAAATCAACGGTAGCGATACGCAGCCCCCTCTGGGTCACCTTTTCAGTTGACAGGATGAGACCTGTTACATCCTCGCCGGCCTTGCGCAGATGCTTGTCAAGCGCGCCTGCCCGCTCGCTCACCCGCCGCACATCTTCAAGCAATCGCCCGACCTCGACCTGGATACGCCGCGCCTCATCGCGCATGCGCGCATCGCGCACCAGCGATTGCACCACCTGGACGGCAAGCATGAGGAGGGAGGGCGAGACCAGCACGACGCGCGCCTTGAACGCCCGCTCCACGACATCGGAGAAGCTTTCCTGAATGTCAGCGAAGAGCGATTCGGAAGGGACAAACATCAAGGCGATATCCTGCGTCTCTCCGGGCAGCAGATATTTGCGCGCTATGTCATCGATGTGCCGGCCGATATCGCCGCGCACGCGCTGCTCGCCAGCCCTTGCCATCTCGCCATCGCCGCCATGGCGCCAGGCGGCAATCGCTTCGAGCGGAAATTTCGCATCGACAACCAGCACCTCGCTTGTCGTCGGCAGGCGCACGATGCAATCGGGCCGGCTGTTGTTGGACAGCGTTGGCTGAAAAGCATAGGCGCTCGGCGGCAGACTGTCCTGTATGATGGCTTCAAGCCGCGCCTGGCCGAAAGCGCCGCGCGCCTGCTTGTTGGATAGAATGGATTTAAGCCCGACCACCTCGTCAGCCAGCGCGCCGATGGCCTGGCCGGCACCCTCGACGACGGCCAGCCGCTCATTGAGTTTTGTCAGATGATCGCCGGTAAAACGGGCTGATTCGAGCAGCCCATGCCCCAGCCGATGGCCGACGGCGTCAAGCCGCTCGCTCATGGCCTGATGCATGTCACTCTGCCGCTCGCCGATCAGGTGCGTCATGGTTGAAAGCCTGC
Source organism: Hyphomicrobiales bacterium (assembly GCA_021732205.1). Taxonomy (GTDB): domain Bacteria; phylum Pseudomonadota; class Alphaproteobacteria; order Rhizobiales; family UBA4765; genus Raskinella. The sequence continues at coordinate 1,321 of JAKFVK010000140.1, forward strand.
CGGCAAGTTCCGATTGGCCCGCCATGACATCGCGCAAACGGTCTTCCATCTCGCGTGCCCGCGCCTGCGCTTCGCCAGCCAGCCGCGTCTGCAGGCGTGATGAGCGCCAGGCCAGAATGGCCATGAGCACCCCCGATAGAAGCCCGGCGAGAAGCGCCAGCTCAAACCCGTCGAGCGGGCGGCCACCAATGACAAGAATCGAATCGATCATGACACCACTCTAACTGATTTGCGCGTTTGATGAGACCGAACCGTGAACAAATTCACTGAATTTCGCTTGCCCATGATTGACGCTGACGCCAGCGCGCCCTATCTCGCGGCTATGACAGTCCGCCCGATCCTGACGTTACCCGATGCGCGTCTGCGCCAGAAAAGCCAGCCGGTTGCAGCCTTTGACGGCGAGCTGGAGCAATTGATCGTCGACATGTTCGAAACCATGTACAAGGCGCCCGGCATCGGCCTTGCCGCCATCCAGATTGGCGTGGCCAGGCGTGTGGTCACGGTTGATCTGGCACGCAAGAACGAACCGCCGGCACCCCAGGCCTTTATCAATCCGCATATCCTGGCCGCATCCGACGAGGTGGTTGGCTATGAGGAAGGCTGCCTGTCCATCCCGGAGTATTACGGCGAGATCGAGCGCCCGGCGCGTATCACCGTGGCCTTCCAGGACATGAAAGGCAATGCCCATCAGGTCGAGGCGGACGGCCTTCTCGCCACCGTCCTCCAGCATGAGATCGATCACCTCGACGGGGTGCTATTTATCGACCATATGTCGCGTCTGAAACGACAGCTCGTGATCAAGAAATTTGCCAAGGCAGCACGACAGGCTGAAAAATAGCCCGGCCCACTGTCGGGACGCCAGCCTTGTGCAGCAGGAACGCCATGCCTCTTTCCATCGTTTTCATGGGAACACCTGATTTCGCCGTGCCGACGCTTGAGGCGGTGCTTGCGGCCGGGCATCGCGTGACAGCGGTTTATACCCAGCCTGCCCGCCCGGCAGGGCGCGGGATGAGCGTTGTTGCCACACCGGTTGAACAGGCAGCCCGCCGCCACGGCCTTGATATCAGGACGCCGGTCGATTTTCGCGACGGCGCGGATGTGGCCACGCTCGCTGCTACGGCTCCTGATGTCATCGTCGTGGTTGCCTATGGTCTGCTGTTGCCGCCTGCGGTGCTGGCGATCCCGCGCTATGGCTGCCTCAATCTCCACGCCTCTTTATTGCCGCGCTGGCGTGGTGCGGCGCCCATCCACCGCGCCGTGATGGCGGGAGATGAAGAGGTGGGCGTCATGGTCATGCGCATGGAGAGGGGGCTTGATACCGGCCCGGTGGCGATGAGTGCCCGCTCTTTGCTGTCCTGCGACGATACGACGGGTGATCTGCATGATCGTTTGAAAATTGTCGGGGCTGGCTTGATGGTGGACGCCTTGCGCCGCATGGAGGCTGGTACGTTGAGCTTCGCGCCGCAGGCCGATGCGGGCATTCTCTACGCGCACAAAATCGACAAGGGCGAGACCCGCATCGACTGGGCGAAGCCGGCCAGCGTTGTACGTCGCCACATCCATGGCCTGTCGCCGTTTCCCGGCGCCTGGTGCGAGATCATGACACCGCAGGGGGCAGAGCGTCTCAAGATCCTGCGCTGTGAATATGTGGACGCCTCCGGGCCGCCGGCAACCATCCTCGATGATCGTCTTGCCATCGCCTGCGCTGAAGGCGCCGTCCGCCCCCTGCTTGTCCAGCGCGCGGGGCGCAAGGTCATGGACAGTGACACCGCCTTGCGCGGGCTTGATCTGGCCCCCGGCATGACTGTGCGCTGATGCCGCGTTATCGCCTCGATATCGAGTATGACGGGCGCCCTTTTAGGGGCTGGCAGTATCAGAGCGATGCCTTGACCGTGCAAGGCGTCATCGAGGCCGCCTTGTTCGCGCTGACCGGCGCGACAATCCGCGTCAACGGCGCCGGCCGCACCGATGCCGGCGTCCATGCGCTGGGCCAGGTCGCCCATGCCGATCTGCCGCGCCCCTGGGCGCCGGGCCGCCTGCGCGATGGCATCAACGCCATGCTGCGCCCGCATCCGGTGTCGATCCTCGGCGCATCCGAGGTGGCGGACGGTTTCGATGCTCGTTTCAGCGCCCGCGGGCGCGCTTATCGCTATCTTATTCTCGACCGCCGAAGCCCGCCAGCACTCGACAGCGGGCTCGTCTGGCATGCGCGGCGCCGCCTCGATGCAAACGCCATGAACCATGCCGCCCGCCATCTGCTCGGCCATCATGATTTCACCACCTTCCGCAATGTCGATTGCCAGGCGAAATCGCCGATGAAGACGCTGCGCCATCTGGCTGTGCGCCGTAACGGTGACCAGGTGATCGTTGAGGTCGAGGCGCGCTCGTTTCTCCACAATCAGGTGCGCTCGATGGTGGGCTCGCTGAAGCGCGTCGGCGAGGGCACCAGGCCCGATGAGTGGATTGCGGAAATCCTCGAAGCGCGCTCGCGCGATCGCTGTGGCGCGCTCGCCCCTCCCGACGGCCTTTATCTCACAAGCGTGTCTTATGCCGTTTCGTCACAGGCCGGCGAGGACATCGCCGATCCGGCCGATGAGGAGGCTGAGGGCGAGGTCTAGGGCAACGATTGCCGCCGCGATCGCCGCGCTCGTTTGCAGCACGGATCTGGCGATAAACCAGCCAAATCTGAGCACAACGATCAGGAAGACGTAGGTTGCAAGCGTCGTCACCAGAATGGGGACGAGGTCGAGCCCATAGGCAATCGTTGGCAGCGACGTGAGGGCAGCCGAGGGCAGAGCGGTCCAGTTTCTGACGGTGATGTAGGCGGCATAACGCGCCCCCAGCTGCAGCCTGCGGGTGACGACGACCATGATGAGCGGAAAAGCGAACCAGTCGACGATGAAGGTGAGCGCGCGCACCAAAAAGAACCGCCCGTCGCTGAAATCGTCAGACGAGAAACGCTGGCTCAGCAAAAGGGTACGCTCGGTCAGCACCGATGAGGCATAAATCGGTGCCACCAGGACAATCACCCAGAAGGAGCGGAAGAACCCTTCAGCCGACAGATCAAAGCGCTCAAGCCCCTTGGGATCGCCACAGAAGAGGCGCCAGGCCCCCGCCATCGCGTCTCTGATGTCGGCTCCACTCGGCATCGCTCACGCCCTGCCCGAAATATCGAAATAAGCGGCGATGACAGCCCCATAGATTGCTTGTAGTTGGGCAAGCTCATCGACGATCACATGTTCGTCGATCTGGTGCATTGTCTTGCCAACCAGCCCAAGCTCGATGACCGGGCAGTAATCCTTGATGAAGCGCGCATCCGACGTGCCGCCGGACGTTGAATAAGCAGGCGTCTTGCCGGTCATTGCCGCGACGGCCTGCGCGACATGGTCCAGAAAGGCGCCGGGCTCGGTACGGAAGGCCTGCGAATTGCCGCGCACCGCTTCGAGCGCGTAGGCTGCGGGTCCGGCGACCGGATCAAGGCGGCGTCTGATCTCGCTCTCAAGTCGCTCAAGCGTCCACAGATCGTTGAAGCGGACATTGAGCTTTGCCCGTGCCGTTTCGGGAATGACATTGAAAGCACCGGTGCCGGCCTCGACCCCGACGATCTCGAGGTTCGATGCGTCAAACCACCGCGTGCCATGATCGAGCGGTGAAGCGAGTTCAGCCAGCAGTGCCATCAGCCGCGGCAGCGGATTATCCGCCAGATGGGGGTAAGCGACATGTCCCTGTCGCCCGCGCACCGTCAGGTTTGCCGAATAGGAGCCGCGCCGGCCGATCTTGATGGTATCACCGACGCGCTCGCTGCTCGTTGGCTCCCCGACAATGCAATGGTCGAAGCGCTCGCCGCGCTTGGTCGCCCAGTCGAGCAGCTTGACGGTACCGTTGACTGACGGGCCCTCCTCATCGCCCGTGATCAGAAAGACGATCGAGCCATGGGCGAGGCGGCCCTGCGCGACATAGTTAAGGACAGCAGCGATGAAGGCGGCAATCCCTCCCTTCATGTCTGTTGCCCCTCTGCCATAGAGCCGACCATCCCGGATCATCGCTGCGAACGGGGGGGCTGACCAGGCGGTGATATCGCCCGGCGGCACCACGTCCGTGTGCCCCGCGAACGCCAGCACGGGCGATGACGTGCCGATGCGCGCATAGAGGTTTTCAACGTCCGGCGTACCCTCCTCATGGAACACGGGACGCTCGGTTATAAACCCTGCTGGCCGCAACACCTCGTCGAGATAGTCAAGCGCGCCCGCTTGCGCAGGGGTCACTGACGGACAGCGAATGAGCCCTTGCGCCAGCGCCAGCGCGGAAGCGGATGGTGAGGATATATTGCCCATGGTGCGGGATTAAGCGGGGCATGTCCTTCGGTCAACCGGGCAAGGGCAAATTGTAGCACCCGTATAAAGTGTGTTTATTTATTATTCTCGTTATGGGATATGTTGATTCGTCTGCCCGCATCCAGAAAACGAGCTTCCCATGCACCTGATCAGACCGACTGTGGAATTTCGTGGTTCGACCGGCGTTCCGTCTTCTGTTTCAAGCGTGCCGACGGCCTTGGCCGCGCCGCCAACCATGGCCGAGCATCTGCGCCACTTGCTTGAGCTTGACCATTTGCATCTTGTGATGACGATCGAGGATGAGAGTGCTGACAGAAGCGTCAGGATACTTTTTTCGACCTGGAGCAGCCGCATACAGGCGCGCGCACTTGCCGCGCACTGGCATTTCGGCACTCTGGCGACTGCCGCGCGGCGCGCGCGCGGCGGTGTGCTGACACCGGCGGATATGACGCAGGGATCCTTGCTTGCCGAAGCGCAGGTGTCGGTCGCCGATATGGCTGAACTGGGTCCGCAATGGCTGTTTGCTGTTCCCCGGCGGGCTGGTCTTGCAAGCGAGATATGGGCTGGCCGTAATCGGCCGTTGAGCGCAATCGAGGAAGGCCTGATCGGCGCCATCGCCCTTCCCCTGCTGCGCTCGATGTCGCAACGCTATGCCCGTCTTTCGGGTAAACCGCGACGGTTGACGCCACGCGAGCTCGAATGCCTCAGATGGGCAAGCGAAGGCAGGACGTCGGAAGACATCGCCGGACTGCTTGATATCGCCCAGACGACGGTCGAAACCCATTTCAAGCATGCGGCCGCGAAGCTTGGCGCCCAGAACCGTTCGCACGCCGTGGCAGAGGCCCTGCGCAGCGGCGTGATTGCTTAAACACGCGATAGTTTATGGCAGCAGCGATGGGCCTGGTGCATCGGTTTGTTCGGCGAAATAGTAGACTTCACCGTGAAACCACATATCGATAATCATCTGCCGTAACGTATCGGCATCCTCGCGGCGCAGCTCCTTGTTGAGCGCGGCATTGGCGCCGAGCGCTAGTGCCTGACGCAGGATCGCATCGTCGCGAACACCTGTGAGGACGACAACCTGAACGGCGTTGTAGCGGGCATCAGCCCGCAGCCAGGCAAGAAATTCGAGACCGGTCATGACCGGCATCTGGATATCGAGCAAAATGAGGTCCGGGAGGCCGACAGCGCTGTCGTTTGCCACGCGGCGGATGTAGTCCACGGCCTGGCGGCCATTCACCAGTTCGCGGCAATAGATATGGTGCGAGGAGCGATGCAGCACACGGCGCAGCAACGCCGCTTCGTCAGCATCATCCTCAACCAGGAGGAAATGGACATCGGCAATCTCTCGTCGCTCAACCAGCATTTCACCCTCCGGGCGATCCGTTCTGTCTTGTACCATGCAGCTTTCTGCTACCTGCTGGCTTAAACCATTCAAGCACTGGTCAATTTCCAACGTCTTAAAGATGGCAAGCGCAACCTGAGATCGACGTCACCAAAAATCGGGAACGGCAAATCGACAACCCGCGCTATCGCTTGGCCATATGGCCGCGTTTGCGGCGTGGACTATCCCGCCCGGACCGTCACGAAGTCGTGCATCGATCCCGCTTGGCAGTCCTGCCAAGCGGGCGGTAGAACGCACCACCTAAAGGGAGAACGACATGTCAGCACAGCGCAAGGCCCTCATCGTCGGTGTCGGCGACGGATTATCAGCCTCGCTCGCTCATCTATTGCATCGCCAAGGCTACAGCCTCGCGCTTGCCGCCCGCAACATCGCCAAGCTCGGCGATCTGGCCAAAGCGACGGAGGCAAGCGTCCACACATGCGATGCGAGTGACGCAGACGATGTCGCCGCTCTGTTCTCCGAGGTTGGCAGCAATCTCGACGTGGTGATTTATAACCCGTCGTTTCGCGTCCGCGGCCCGCTTGCCGAGCTCAATCCTGCCGATGTGCGCAAAACGCTCGATATCACCGCATTCGGCGCCTTCCTTGTCGGCCAGCAGGCCGTGCGCGCCATGCTGAAGCGCGGCAGCGGCACAATCCTTTTCACCGGTGCCTCGGCCGGCGTGAAAGGCTATCCCCAGTCGGCGCCCTTTGCGATGGGCAAGTTTGCCCTGCGCGGGCTTGCCCAGTCCATGGCTCGTGAATTCCATCCTCAAGGCATTCATATCGCCCATGCCATCATCGACGGGGCTATTCTTTCCGCCCGCTATCCTGATGCTGAAGGCAAGCACGACAAGCTCCATCCCGACGCGATCGCGCGTGCCTATGTTGACCTCATCAACCAGGATCGCACCTGCTGGAGCTGGGAGATCGAGGTACGACCCTGGGTTGAAAAGTTCTGAGAATCACCTTGACCGTAATTAAGCGGCGGAGGCCATCGCAATCAGGCCTTGTGTCATGTCATGTTATTGTGACAAAACGGACACAAAACGACGTTTTCGTCATAAATGAGATTCAGAACGGCGTCGATCGGTCGCGGCGCGCTTGCCTGATAATCAGGCAGTAAGATAGTTTTTCCGGCAACACGCGCTGTTCATGCGCTTGACTGTTTCCGGGGGGTTATCATGTCGTCCAACATGCTTCGCGCGTCTCTGTTAGCCGTTTTGACATGCGCCGGCGCCGCAGTGTCTGCTCAGGCACAGCAATTTGATCGCATCGTCGGTTTTGGCGACAGTCTGACCGATCAGGGCAATGTCGCCACGGCGTTTGGCGGAGCGGTTCCCAACTATCTTCCCTTGCGCCTGCAGCAATTTTCCAACGGGCCGACCTGGATCACCCAGCTCTTCGGGCCGTCGACGAATTTCTTCACCACCGTCAATCCCAATACCGGCAACGTCAATTTCGCCTTTGGCGGGGCCCAGACTGCGGCAGGGACAGCGACCCAGCCCGTTTCGATCCAGACACAGATCAACACCTACCTCGCCCGCGGTGGCCGCTTTGGCACCAGTGACGTGGTGTCGTTATGGGGCGGCGCCAACAACATCTTTGACCTGACCAATCAGGTCGCCATCGGCGATATTCCGGTGGCTGCAGCGCCGGGCGCAGCCGTCACCGTGACCAATACGGCGGCGGTCGATATCGGCAATCAGGTGCGCCAGCTGTCGGCGGCGGGCGCGCGGACCTTGCTGGTCTTCAACCTGCCCGATTTCGCCTCTCTGCCGGCCTATAATACGGTTGCCGCCAATGCTCAGCTGGCAGGGCTCGCCTCAGGCAATTTCAACCAGGCCTTGCTGGCGCAATTGACCGGTGCTGCCGCTGCTTTGCCCAATACGAATATCATTTCGGTCCCGATCGATCAGATCTTTCGGGCAATCATTGCCAATCCCGCCTCGTTTGGCTTCACCAACGTGACCCAGGCCTGCCTCCTCACTCCGAGCTGTGCGGCGAGCCCGGCGCAGTTCAACAATTTTCTGTTTTTTGATACCGTTCACCCCACCGAGCGTGGCCACAGCCTGATTGCTGCCACGGTGCAGCAATATCTGCAGGCTCCCGCCATCGCCGCCATCGCCGATCAGGTCCTCTCCGACACCTCGTTTGCCCTGCGCCGCTCGGCCGCCCTTGGTGCGGTTGATCAGCTTGGCCGTGTTGTTCCTGCCAACGGGCAATGGCAGTTCTTCATCTACGGCACCGGCGATGCCGGCTCGTCCAACAGCCGGTCCGCCAATGGCATTCTGACCGCAGCCGGCACGATATCAACGCCATTGAACGATTATACCACCGGCGGCGTACGCCTGGGCGGCCTGCGGAATATCGGCGATGGTATCACGCTCGGCGCCTCCTTCTACTTCACCACCGGTGAGGTTGTTGGCGGCAACCGGCTTGCCGACGGCAACCGTCAGATCAAGCTCAATGCCACGCAGATTGGCGGTGACATCCTCGCCCGCTGGGACATCGGCCGCGGATCGTTTGTCAATTTCGGCGGCGGCGCCAGCTTTGACCGTTACAATGACTATGAGCGCCGCACCCTTGGCCCTCTTGTTAACGAGGCCAACCCGACCGGCTATTCGGCGAGCGTCCTTGGCGAATTGGGTCATGACTTCAAGTTCGACAAGTTGACGGTAACACCAAAAGGCCGCTTCCAGTACCTGCGCACCACTGTTGACAGCTTTACCGAAACCGGTGTCGTCGCCGCCGAAGTGCTTCTTGTGAACGCGGACGATCTCCTCCGACAGTCGCTCGTCCTCCTTCGCCCGCGTGGGACGAAGGTCGGGATCGGCTTTGCGGCGAATGTGCTCGTGCCAGGTGGAGGGGGCGAT
>JAKFVK010000193.1 GCA_021732205.1 Hyphomicrobiales bacterium
CGCCAGATCAACGCCGCGCTCATGGGGTGGAAAGAGCAGGGGCGTTGCCCAGGTATTGTCCATCAAACAGACAGCGCCATGGTCATGCGCCGCTTTGGCGATCGCCGGGATGTCCTGCATTTCGAAACTTTGCGAGCCGGGCGCCTCGGTGAAAACCGCCGTCGTGTTCGCTCGTATGAGGCGGGAGATGCCGGCGCCGATGAGGGGGTCGTAATAGCTCGTCTCGACGCCGAAGCGCCTGAGGAAATTTTCGCAGAAATTGCGGGTGGGCCGGTAGACGGAATCTGTGACCAGCAGATGGTCGCCTGCCTTGAGACAGGATTGCAGCGCCACCGCGACCGCTGCCAGTCCAGAGGGGACGAGAACCGTGCCGGCAGCCCCTGAAATGGCCGACCATGCCGTTTCCAGGGCGTCGGTCGTCGGCGTCCCATGCGTGCCGTAGGTGTAGCGCGCGGTTGCACGATTGTTGAACGCCTCGATCGTCGGCTTCAGCACGGTGGAGCCCCGCCAGATCGGCGTGTTGACGAAGCCCTCGAAGCGAAAAGGATCACGCCCCGCGAGGACGACCTGGGTTTCTGGCTGAAATTTATCCAGAGGTGCTGAAGTTTTTGTCATGCTGAGGGGCTTCCCGGATACATCGTCTTTGTGGCAGACTCTGGCGATGGGCACGTCTGGCCGTCAAAATGCTGGCTGAACTGTGCACCGTGGTCGCTTGCCATCAAGGCAGCCGGTCTGAGATACGTCAATCAGTTTCGGAAGCCGCCATGCTCATGGCAGCCTCTCACTTCTGCCCGGAGTTCCGGACGGGCAGAAACCACCAAGCAACCGGACAGGGAATGGAGTGAACTCATCATGAAGTTTAAATTGGTACCGCTGGCCGCAGGTCTGGTCCTGAGCGCCGGGGTTGCTCACGCCGCGACGCTTGACGACGTCAAGGCGCGGGGCTCTCTGAACTGCGGATCGAGTGTGTCGCTTGCTGGCTTCGGCCAGCCTGACGACAAGGGCGTGTGGAAAGGCCTCGACGTGGATTTCTGCCGTGCCATGGCTGCCGCCATCTTCGGCGATGCGAACAAAGTGAAGTTCGTCCCGCTGTCGGCCAAGGACCGCTTTACCGCGCTGCAGTCGCGCGAAGTCGACGTGCTGGCACGCAACACAACCTGGACCATGAGCCGCGATACGTCGCTTGGCCTGCAGTTTGGCCCGGTCAATTATTATGACGGCCAGGGCTTTATCGTTCGCAAGAAGTTGAACCTGGCCAAGGCGGAGGAACTCGCCGGCGCCACCGTCTGCGTGCAGACCGGAACCACGACCGAACTCAATCTCGCTGACTTCTTCCGCTCCAACAATCTCAAATATGAGCCGGTGGTGTTTGCCGATGCTGACGCGACCGTCAAGGCGTACGACAGTGGACGCTGCGATGCGTTCACAACTGACGCCTCGGGTCTGTACTCCGAGCGCCTCAAGCTCACCAATCCGGCCGATCACGTCGTTCTGCCGACCATTATTTCCAAGGAACCGCTTGGGCCAGCCTGGCGCCAGGGGGATAATCCCTGGGGCAACATCGTCAAGTGGACGCATTATGCCATGCTGACCGCTGAAGAACTTGGCGTCACCCAGGCCAATGTCGACGAGATGGCAAAGTCAAGCGCCAACCCCGATGTCAAGCGCCTGCTTGGTACCGAAGGCAAGTTCGGTGAGGGCCTCGGCCTGCCGAATGACTGGGCCTTGAAGATCATCAAGGCGGTCGGCAATTACGGCGAGGCGTTCGAGCGCAACGTTGGCGAGAAGACACCGCTTGGCATCAAGCGCGGCTTGAATGCCCTGTGGACCAAAGGTGGTCTGCAATATGCTCCGCCCATCCGCTGAGCAGTGATACGAGGAGGCCGGACATGATCGTCCGGCCTCTTTTTTAAGCGGGCCCCGTGCCGAGATGTCGGTCACAATACATCCGAAAGCACGGGCTTCATGTCTTGGCAAGCTGCTGACTATGCGTCGGGCGCGGCTAGGACTGGAACAGGGGAAAAGGGAACATGGCAGTCACCGAAATGGGGGCATCATCGTCCGTCCGCAAGGAAGCACGCTCGTCCTTGCTCTATGATCCCAAGGTCAGAGGGTTCGTTTTTCAGCTTCTGCTTGTGGTCGCCATCGCCTATCTGGTTTTCACCGCGACCACCAATGCGATCGAAAATCTGAAACGGCTCAATCTGGCGAGCGGCTTTGGATTTTTTTCCAATGTTTCGGGCTTTGATATCACCCAGAAACTGATCGAATACAGCGCATCATCGACCTATGGCGATGCCTTCATCGTCGGGCTTCTCAATACGCTTCTCGTGGCTGGGCTCGGCATCGTCCTGGCAACCTTGCTGGGTTTTGTCATCGGCATCGCCCGCCTGTCATCGAATTTCGTCGTGCGCACGCTCGCCACCTGGTACGTGGAAATCATGCGCAACATCCCTTTGTTGCTGCAGCTTTTCTTCTGGTACGTCGCCGTGTTGACGCCGCTGCCAGGTCCGCGCCAGTCGTTGAGCTTTCCTGGCGACATTTTTGTCAATGCCCGCGGTCTGTTCATGCCCGCCCCGATTTTCGGTGAGGGCGCATGGATGATGCTGGCCGGCCTGATCATCGCGCCGGTTGCGTGGTTTTTCATCGCCCGCTGGGCAAAGGCGCGGCAGGAGGCAACCGGCGAGCAGTTTCCGGTCTTCCTGACAGGCGTTGCGCTGATGATCGGCCTGCCGTTTCTTGGCGCCCTCCTGTCTGGCTTTCCGATAACCTTCGATCGACCGGTGCTGAAGGGGTTCAATTTCGCTGGCGGCATGCGCGTCGTCCCTGAATTCGTGGCGCTGTTGCTCGGGCTGACGCTTTACACCGCAGCTTTCATCGGCGAGATCGTCCGCGCCGGTATTCTGGCTATCCATCGCGGACAGACCGAAGCATCGAACGCGCTCGGCCTTCGCGCCGCGCCAACGCTGAACCTGGTGATCATTCCTCAGGCGATGCGCGTCATCGTTCCCCCGCTGACCAGCCAGTATCTCAACATCGTCAAGAACTCATCCCTGGCGGCTGCCATCGGCTATCCTGATCTTGTGTCCGTTTTCACCGGCACAACGCTCAATCAGACGGGGCAGGCGATCGAGGTGATTGCCGTAACGATGCTGGTCTATCTGACCATTTCGCTCAGCCTGTCGACCTTCATGAACTGGTATAACGGGCGCATCGCGCTCACGGAGCGCTGAGCCATGTCGATGTCAAGTGATATGAATACGATGGGTATCGGCTTTGTCCGCACCGAACAGGCGCCGACTTTGTCGCCGCCCGCAAGCACGGTCGGTATCATCGGCTGGGCGCGCGCCAATCTCTTTTCCGGCCCTGTGAACACTTTGCTGACGCTTGTCGGCATTCTGATTATCTACATCATCGTGCCGCCGGTGTGGAATTTTTTCATCGCTAATGCGATCACGGTCGGCAAGGATCGGACCGAGTGTCTGGTTGAGATTCCCGGCGCCTGTTACCCTTACCTCGTCGCCCGCTTCCAGCAGTTCATCTACGGCTTCTATCCCGAAGCCGAACGCTGGCGCGTCAACCTCACCGCCCTTCTCTGTTTCGGGTCGGTCGCCTGGCTTCTCATACCCGCCACCCCGCGCAAAAGCTGGATGGCCGCCTTCTTTTTCGTCGCCTTTCCGGTCCTTGCCTATATCTTGCTGAGCGGCGCTTTCGGCCTTCCCAAAGTGGCGACCAGCCTGTGGGGCGGCATGCTGGTGACGTTTGTCATCTCGATCGTCGGGATCGTCGTCTCCCTGCCGCTTGGTATTCTTCTGGCGCTCGGGCGGCGCTCGAAACTGCCGCTCGTCAAGCTGTTCAGCGTCATCTTCATCGAGTTCTGGCGCGGCGTGCCGCTCATCACCGTGCTCTTTATGGCCAAAACCATGCTGCCGCTTTTCGTGCCCGAGCATCTGGCGCCCGACCAGCTCTTGCGTGCGCTGATCGGCGTTGCCCTTTTCTCGGCAGCCTATATGGCGGAAGTCGTGCGTGGCGGCCTGCAGGCCATGCCGAAAGGACAGTATGAAGGGGCAGACGCGCTGGGGCTCAGCTATCCTCAGAAACTCATCTTCATCATCCTGCCGCAGGCTTTGCAGATCGTCATTCCCGGCATCGTCAACACCTTTATCGGCCTCTTCAAGGATACGTCGCTCGTCACCATCGTCGGCATCTTTGACTTTCTGGCGAGCATCCAGTCCTCGCTCACCGATCCCGTGTGGGCAACGCCATGGACCGCGTTTACCGGCTATGGTTTTGCCGCCCTGTTTTATTTCGTCTTCTGCTTTGGCATGTCGCGATATTCCAAATTCATGGAAGAGCGTCTCGCCCGCAGCCACAAGCGCTAGGAGAATAGTGATGGATAGCATGCAGACCACCGCCACCATGCCCCAAGGCGGACGCCCGCTTGATCAGACGGCGATTGAAATTACCGGCATGAACAAATGGTACGGCCAGTTCCATGTCCTGAAAGATGTGAACCTTAAAGTGGCGCGTGGCGAGCGTATTGTCGTGTGCGGTCCGTCGGGTTCAGGCAAATCAACCATGATCCGCTGCATCAATCGCCTTGAGGAACATCAGAAAGGATCGATTGTTGTCGATGGCATCGAGCTGACGAACGATCTGAAGAAGATCGACGAGATCCGTCGCGAAGTCGGCATGGTCTTCCAGCATTTCAACCTGTTCCCGCATCTGACCATCCTCGAAAACTGCACGCTGGCGCCCATCTGGGTGCGCAAGATGCCGAAGAAAGATGCCGAGGAAGTGGCGATGAAATACCTGACGCGGGTGCGCATTCCCGAGCAGGCCAATAAATATCCCGGTCAGCTGTCGGGTGGCCAGCAGCAGCGCGTGGCGATTGCGCGCGCGCTGTGCATGAACCCCAAGATCATGTTGTTTGACGAGCCGACCTCGGCGCTTGACCCGGAAATGGTGAAGGAAGTGCTCGACACCATGGTGAGCCTTGCCAATGACGGCATGACCATGATCTGCGTTACCCATGAGATGGGCTTTGCCCGCCAGGTGGCCGATCGCGTCATCTTCATGGATTACGGGCAGATCGTGGAGGAAAACAGGCCGGATGAGTTCTTCAAGAACCCGCAGCATGAGCGCACCAAGCTTTTCCTCAGCCAGATCCTGCACTGACGACGGAGTTCATATGCGACGACTGTTGTTTGCCGCTGCTGTCCTGCTGGCCGGACAGGGCGCCGCCAGCGCCATGACTGTATCTGTGCGCTGGTGTTCCGGTTCGCCCGAATTCAAGATTTCGGGCGCGCCAAAGGAGGCATCGAAGCTCAATCTGCAGATGAGCGATCTTGATTACCCGAGCTACGATCATGCCGGTGGGGTTGTCCCTTTCGCCGCGCTCGTCAAATGCGGGGCCCTGTCATCTTCGCCCTATCGCGGTCCCTCGCCGCCGGCAGGGCAGGTCCATACCTATCGCTGGACAATCGAGGCTCTTGATGCGAGCGGCAAAGTGTTGACGAAAATTGTCGTCGAAAAGAAGTTTCCTGAGAAGTAATCGGAAAAACCGCTCAACCACCTGCTTTCGCCGTATGGGGGGCCGCACCCCATTCCGACCATGAGCCGTCATAGACGCTCCATTCCCGGGCGCCGACCGCGTCAAGCGCGAGCCCCAGCACGACGGCTGACACGCCCGAGCCGCAGGTGGTGATGATCGGTTTTGTGGGGTCAACGCCGGCCGCGGCGAAGATCGCCATCAGGTCGCTCTTCGGTTTGAGCCTGCCTTCAATTGTGAGCATGCTCGAGGGCACGTTGAGGGCGCCCGGCATGTGCCCGCTCGGCAGACCGGCGCGTGGTTCGGGCGCCGTGCCGGTAAAGCGCTCGCTGGAGCGCGCATCGACCACCTGAACGCCCGCCTGAAGAGCTTTGGCGACATCAGCCAGATCGCGTACCGCACCGCTGTTGAAGCGTGCCGTGAAATGGGCGGGACGCCGCTCGACGCGGCCTTCTTCGAGCGGACGCCCCTCCGCTTTCCATCTCGGCAGACCGCCATCCAGGATGAAAACGCGCTCAAGGCCGAAGACGCGGAACATCCACCACACGCGCGGGGCTGAAAACAACCCAAGCCCGTCATAGACGAGGATGCTGGCGCCATCGCCGATCCCCATCTTGCGCATGGCGGAAGCAAACCCCTCGGGGCGCGGCAGCATGTGTGGCAGGTCGCTCGTCGTATCCTTCACCGTATCGATATCGAAATGCACAGCGCCGGGGATGTGTCCGGCGAGATACTCGGCCTGTGCATCGCGATGGTGCGTTGGCAGGTACCAGGAGCCATCCACGACAACGAGATCAGGTGCTGACAGATGATCGGCAAGCCATTCAGGGGAGCGCAGCCAGGTTGAGGGAAGGTTGTCCATGGAATGTCTCGTCTCGTGATGGGGAAGGAAAGCGCGGAGGGGAGGGCGGTTAGGCGACAAGTTCGATGCGCACGCGGCGATTGAGTTTGCCTTTCTTCTCGATCTTGGCAACGACAACCCGGCCGATCTCGCCGGTTTGCGCCACATGCGTGCCACCACACGGTTGCAGATCAAGCCCGTCGATGGCAACCAGGCGCACGCGGCCTGATCCGCGCGGTGGCTTCACCATCATCGTCTTGACAAGGCCGGGATTGGCATCGAGTTCAGCGTCGGTGATCCATTGCGCACTGACCTTGCGATCAAGGGCGATGAGTTGGTTGAGTTTGGCTTCGATGGCGTCCTTTTCGAAACTGCCGGCATCGGGGATGTCAAAATCGAGGCGCCCGTCGCCTCCACCAATCGCGCCCCCGGTGACCGGATAGGGTAGAACCACCGAGAGGAGATGAAGCGCGGTATGGATTTTCATCCGCTTCAGGCGCGCCGGCCAGTCAAGCCGCGCCGCCACTGTCTGGCCTGTTGATATCTCGCCCACGGGTGCCGCCGCCATATGCACCACGCTTTGCTTGTCGCTGGAATAGACGGCATGGGTGATGACGATCACCCGACCATCGGCAAGCGCGATCTCGCCGCCATCGCCGGGTTGCCCGCCACCTTGCGCATAAAAAACCGTGCGGTCGAGGATCAACCCGTTCTCCGGTGTGAGCGCGAGGAGGATCGCGGGCGCTTCACGCATATACGCATCATCACGGAAGAGCAGTTCGGTTGTCATCGTGTCCTCATAGCAGCGGGGCGGAGCGCTTTGGTTTTGCCATCAGGAAATCTGGAACCGGCAAATCCCTGGAGCGCAGAAAATCAGCGTTATAGATCCGCGATGCGTAGCGCGAGCCGTAATCGCACAGGATGGTGACAATCGTATGCCCCGGCCCCAAGGCCCGCGCCATCGCCATCGCTCCAGCCACATTGACGCCTGACGATGGCCCGAGCATCAACCCTTCCTCGGTCAGGAGATCAAAGAGCACGGTGAGCGCCTCGCCATCGCTGATACGAAACGGCAGATCAACCTTGAGACCTTCGAGATTGGCTGTAATCCGCCCCTGACCGATGCCCTCCGTCATCGAGCTGCCTTCGGCCTTGAGAATACCGGTGGTGAAATAGGAATAAAGCGCGGCGCCATAGGGATCGGCAAGGCCGATCTTGATATCAGGCTTGCGCTCGCGCAGCGCGGCCGCGGTCCCGGCGAGCGTGCCGCCCGAGCCAACCGCACAGATGAAGCCGTCGATCCGCCCGTTCGTCTGCTCCCAGATTTCCGGCCCCGTCGAATCGATGTGCGCCTGCCGGTTCACCACATTGTCAAACTGATTGGCCCACACCGCCCCATGCGGTTCTGTTTTGGCAAGCTCGTTTGCCAGCCGCGCCGATACCTTGATGTAGTTGTTCGGATTGGCGTAGGGCGCGGCGGGAACCTCGATCAGCTCTGCGCCGCACCAGCGCAGCGTCTGCTTTTTCTCGTCAGACTGGGTATCGGGAATGACGATCAGCGTGCGCAGCCCGAGCGCATTGCCAGCCAGCGCCAGACCGATACCGGTATTGCCGGCCGTGCCCTCGACGACGACGCCGCCGGGGCGGACCGTGCCGCGCCGCAAGGCGTCCGCAATCATCCATTTGGCAGCACGATCCTTGACCGATTGACCGGGATTGAGGAATTCAGCCTTGCCGAGAATCGTACAACCGGTGGCCTCTGAGGCTTTCTTCAGATGAATGAGTGGCGTGTTGCCGATGGCGTCCACAATTCCCTTATGGATTGTCATAAACAAGGCTTCCTTCCTTAACGCGGTCCCTGGGCGGGCGATGACGCGCGCTGCCTGTGCCCCATCGCGCCATTTTGCATGGGGGCGATGGTTTGAAAATGAGATATCGCATGATCTATCGCCCTGTGGGCTACGTAGACATGTGGTCAAGTGCTGCATTGAGCAGCCGTTAGGAACCACGCATATGCTGGATAGGCAAAAAAAAATGCACCAACGCTGAGTGTAGACGATATGCTGGCGGCCTATATCGCCGGCGCTCTGTCACATCCGCTCAATGTGCTGATGGCCTCCCATCTCGAACTGAGCAATCGTCACCACGCGCTCGTGGCAACGCTTGAAGCGGCGTGTGGCGATCAACTGGCGGATTTGCCGCCGCAGCCGCTGGCAGACCCGCAGCGCATGCTGGCGGAAATAACCGCGACCAGTCCCGTGACGATGTTGTCATCTGTCATGGCGCCTTCTGGCGACAATGACGGGCTGCCACCAACCCTGTCGGCCTTTCTCGGCAAGCCGCTGGGCGATCTCGCATGGCGCCGGGTGATGCCTGGTTTGAAGGAAGTGCGGCTTGGTAATAACGAGGAGGGTGAAGTCTCCCTTCTGCTCGTTTCTGCCGGCAGGCGTATGCCCGCCCACACCCATTCGGGACGGGAGGTGACATTGATTATCAAAGGCAGCTTCAGCGATGCTCATGGCACGTTCTCCCGTGGAGATATTTCAATTGCCGACAGCCATGTCGACCATCGCCCGCGCGCCGGAGCTGATGAGGACTGCCTGTGTTTTGTCGTCACCGACGCCCCCCTGCGCTTGACCGGCACCTTTGGTCGCCTGGTTCAGCGCCTCCTCAAGCACTGACGGTACGAGATGACAGCTTCCCTTGCCTGGATTACCGGCGCCTCGTCCGGCATAGGCCGCGCCACCGCCCTTGAACTGGCGCGCCGTGGCTGGAAGGTGGCCGTCACCGCCCGCAAGGCAGACGAATTGGAAAGCCTGAAGGCCGAAGCGCCCGCAGGCGCCATCATCGTCTATCCAGCTGACGTGACCGATGCAGCCGCGATGACGGCGCTGGTCGCGGCGATCGAAATCGCTGCCGGTCCCATCGATCTCGTCCTGCTCAATGCCGGGGTTTATCTGCCGGTGCGTGCCGGAAACTTCCAGACCGCGACATTCGCCAGATCATTTGATGTGAACCTGATGGGAACCGTCAACGCTCTGGGCCCGATCATTCCGCGCATGATCGCGCGCCGGCGTGGACAGATATGGATCATGGCGTCCACCGCTGGCTATGGCCCTTTGCCGACATCGGCCGCCTATGGCGCCACCAAAGCGGGGTTGATCAATCTGGCCGGCAGTCTCAAATTCGATCTTGATCTTTATGGCGTCCATATCGGCGTCATCAATCCCGGCTTTGTTGATACGCCGGCAACCCGTAGCAATCCCTTTGCCATGCCGTTTCTGATGTCGGTCGACGAAGCGGGGCGGCGCATCGTCGATGGCTTCGCCAAGGGCAAATTCGAAATCGCCTTCCCGCGTCGCTTTGCCTATATGATGAAGGCGCTCAATCTGCTCCCCTATGCGTGGTACTTCCCGCTCGCCACCC
>JAKFVK010000276.1 GCA_021732205.1 Hyphomicrobiales bacterium
TCAAGATACGTTCGACAGAATTTGCCACGCTCCTGCGCGAGCAGGTTGCCGGCCGTTTTCAGATGAGTTCGGTCGGCTGGTCGGGGCGTGCTGATCCTGATGGCAATACCCATGTCTTCTGGACGACCGGCGGTGGCCAGAATGACGGCAAATATTCGAACGCCGAGGTCGACCGCCTGATGAATGAGGCGCGGACCAAATATGAGCCGGCGGAGCGCCGCAAACTTTACGACGCCGTGCAGAAGATTGTGCAGGAGGACCTTCCAATCATCTATTTGCTCTACTGGAACTGGCCCTATGTCGTGTCAGCGAAAGTGGATGGTTTCGTGCCTTATCCTGACGGCATCATCCGGTTGAATGGCATGAAAATCACCAGATGAGCACAAGGCACCGGTCTCTTTTTACAGAGCTTGCCGGTGTGCCTTGGCGCTCGCTGGCGCCAGGGCCTATTCCGGCTCGGGCGCTTGCGGCCGTTGCAAGGCCGGGTGATCGCGAAGGCGCCAACGCCTTTGGGATCTGGAGGCACTCGCCGTGCTGGAGATGATCGCCCGACGCCTGCTGGTCGCCCTGCCGACGCTCATACTCGTATCGATTTTCGTTTTTGGCCTGCAGAAATTGCTGCCAGGGGACCCCGTTCTGGTCATTGCCGGCGAGGAGCGTGACCCGCAGGTGCTGGCCTATCTGCGCGAGCTCTATCGCTTCGACGACCCCATTCCGTTGCAGTACTGGGCGTGGATCAAACAAGTGGTGCAGGGAAATTTCGGCGCTTCATTGCGCACCGGCGCCTCGGTATCTGCTCTCATCGTGCAGAAATTGCCGGTTACCCTGCAGTTGGCGGCTTTTGCCATGATCTTTGCGTTAGGAATCGGTATTCCCCTGGGTGTCTTTGCCGCCACCCGCAAAGGGACCTGGGTCGACAGCGCGGTGTCGACGCTGGCTCTGTCGGGTCTGTCGATCCCCAATTTCTGGCTGGGCATCATTCTTATTCTCATCGTGTCGGTGAATTTCCGCCTGCTGCCGGCGTCAGGCTTCGTGTCTCTCTGGGAAGATCCGTGGCGCGCTCTGCAAACGATGATCATGCCAGCCTTTGTTCTGGGTAACGCACTTGCCGCCACCATCATGCGCCATACCCGATCATCGATGTTGGAGGTATTGAGCCAGGATTATGTGCGCACCGCCCGCGCCAAGGGCCTGTTAGAACCAGCAGTTGTGTGGAAACACGCGTTCCGCAACGCCCTCATTCCGGTCGTGTCGATCGCAACCCTGCTGTTTGGCGAATTGATGGCGGGTGCTGTTCTGACCGAGCAGATTTTCTCCATTCCCGGCTTTGGCAAACTCATCGTCGATGGCGTCTTCAACCGCGATTATTCTGTCGTCCAGGGCGTGGTGCTGTGCGTGGCGGTCGGCTTCATCGCCATGAATCTCCTGGCCGATATCCTCTATGTGATCGTCAATCCTCGTCTGAGGGGCACGCGATGACACTCCTTGCCACCAATGCACAAATCTCTGCCCCAAGGAGGGCGCGCTCCAGAGCGCTCACCCGCTTTTTGTCCAATCGTGGCGCGGTAGCCGGCGCCTGTGTCATCGCGCTGATCCTGACGATGGCGATCCTGGCCCCCCTGATCACGCGCTACGATCCAAACACCACCAATTTCCTGGCCATTCGCAAGCCACCAAGCCTCGCCTACTGGCTGGGGACAGACGAACTCGGGCGCGACCTGTTCGCGCGCATGCTTTATGGTGCCCGCGCCTCGTTGATGGCAGGCGTCATATCGGTCTCCATTGCCATTGCCATCGGCCTGCCGATTGGTCTAGTCGCGGGCTATTACGGCGGCCTTGTTGACATGGTCATCTCGCGATGCACCGAGGCATTGCTGGCCTGCCCGTTCCTTATTCTGGCGATTGCCCTGGCAGCGTTTCTCGGACCCTCGCTCGCCAACGCCATGGTCGCCATTGGCCTTGCCGCGATGCCGATCTTCGTGCGTCTGACACGCGGACAGGTGATTTCGGTCAAGGCCGAGGACTATGTCGAGGGTGCGCGCGCCATCGGCCTGCCCCATCATGTTATTTTAATCCGTCATGTCCTGCCCAACGTTATCGCGCCTGTCATCGTGCAGGCAACGCTTGCCACCGCCTCAGCCATCATTGCGGAAGCGAGCCTCAGCTTCCTCGGACTTGGCCAGCAACCGCCATCCCCCTCCTGGGGCTCCATGCTGAACACCGCCAAGAACTTTATCGAGCAGGCGCCGTGGATGTCGTTATGGCCGGGCCTTGCCATTTTCCTGGTCGTTCTGGCGTTCAATCTGATGGGTGACGGGCTGCGCGATGCGCTCGACCCGCGCCGTTCTTGAACAAGTGCAAAAGGGATCAGCCATGTTCACAACCCGCCCTGAAATCCTCGCGACGTTTGGCGTCGTCACGTCCACCCACTGGCTTGCCTCGCAGACCGGTATGTCGATGCTGGAAAGGAACGGTACGGCTTTCGATGCGTGCGCGGCCGCTGCCTTTGTCCTGCAGATCGTTGAACCGCATCTGTGCGGGCCAGGCGGTGAGGTGCCGGCGATTTTCTATTCGGCGAAGAATGACAAGGTTGAGGTCTTGTGTGGACAGGGCAGCGCGCCGGCGGGCGCCACCATTCAGGCTTTCAAGGGGCTGGGCCTTGATCTCATTCCAGGCTCTGGCCTGCTGGCAACGGTCGTTCCCGGCGCCTTTGACGCATGGATGCAGCTGGTGCGCGATCACGGCAGCTTGCGGCTGCGCGATATTCTGGAGCCGGCCATCGGCTACGCCGGCAGGGGCCATCCGATGCTACCGCGCGTTGCCGATACGATTGCCGGACTGCGTGAGCTGTTCACGAGCGAATGGCCGACATCGGGCAATGTCTGGCTGCCGCGCGGGGGAGTGCCAAAAGCCCGCGAGCTTTTCACCAATCCGGCGCTCGCTGCCTGCTGGACGCGTTTGCTCGGCGAAGCCGAAGCCCGCACGCCTGACCGCGACGGCCAGTTCGAGGCCGCACGCGACATCTATTATCGCGGCTTCATTGCCGAGGCGATGGACCGCTTCTGCCGCACGCAAGAGGTGCTCGATGCTTCCGGCCGGCGCCATAAGGGCTTGCTTACCGGCGATGATCTGGGCAGTTGGAAAGCCACCTATGAAGCGCCGCTGACCCGCGATTATCACGGCTGGACGCTCCATAAAACGGGGCCGTGGGGGCAGGGACCTGTCTTCCTGCAGACACTGGCATTGCTGGAAGGCATCGACATCGCCGCGCTCGATCCGGCAGGCGAAGCCTTCGTCCACACCGTTGCAGAGGCGATGAAGCTCGCCTTTGCCGACCGCGAGGCCTATTACGGCGATCCGGCCTTCGTGAAGGTGCCAATCGAGCAGCTTCTGTCTGCTGCCTATGCTGATGAGCGGCGCAAGTTGATGGGTCCGCGCGCCTCGCACGAGCTGCGCCCGGGCACCGTACCAGGCTATGAATTGCAGGTGGCGCGCATGCTGAAAGGCGTGCGCAAATTGGGAACGGTACAGCAGACGGCTGGCACGTTTGGTGAACCGACAATGCAGAGCATGCAGGCGGCCGGCACCGCGCGCCGTGGAGATACCGTCCACATCGACGCCATCGACCAATGGGGCAATATGATCGCGGCAACCCCCTCGGGCGGGTGGCTGCAATCCTCGCCCGTCATCCCTGAGCTGGGCTTTGCGCTCAATACGCGCGCACAGATGTTCTGGCTGGAGGAAGGTCTGCCGGCATCTCTCGCGCCCGGCAAGCGGCCACGCACGACGCTCACCCCGACGCTTGCTTCGAAAGATGGGAAGCCGCGTCTGGTCTTCGGCACGCCGGGAGGCGACCAGCAGGAACAATGGCAGCTCTCGCTTTTCCTCCGCCATGTTCATCATGGGCTGAACCTGCAGGAATCAATCGATCTGCCGCTCTTCCACACCCAGCATTTTCCCTCCTCCTTCTATCCGCGCGAGGCCAATCCCGGCCAGTTGACGGTCGAGGCATCGATTGGAGATGGCGCCCTGAAAGCGCTCGAAGCGCGCGGCCACCGCGTCGAGGTGGCACCGGAATGGTCGGTAGGGCGGCTCACCGCGGCCGGCATCCGCCCGGATGGCGTGCTGCATGCTGCCGCGACACCGCGCCTCATGCAGGCATATGCGGTCGGGCGCTGAGACATGACGTGGTCGATTGTCGCCAAAGACGACAGAAGCGGCGCCTATGCGGTCGCCGTCACCACGTGTGCCTTTGCGGTTGGCGCCCGTGTGCCGGCGGGTGGCGGGCTGATTGGTGCGCTCGCCTCTCAGGCCTTCACCAATCCGCTTTACATGGTCGATGGTCACCGCCTGCTTCAAGAGGGGCGCAGCGCCAGCGACGTCATCGCCATTCTGACGGCTGCCGATAGCGGGCGCGAGCATCGCCAGCTCCACGTCATCGACCGGGACGGCCAGACGGCCCGCTTCACGGGCAGCGAATGCATCGACTGGTGCGGATCGGTGTCAGCGCCCTTCGTGTCAGTTGCCGGCAACATGCTGGCCGGCCCGCAAGTGGTGGACGAAACATTGAAAGCCTATGTCGCCGGTGCGGATCTTGAATTTGATGAGCGTCTGCTGCGGGCGCTTGAGGCCGGCCAGAGAGCCGGCGGCGACAAGCGGGGCAAGCAATCGGCTGCCCTCAAAATATGGACCAGCGAGGCCTTTCCCGATCTCGACCTGCGCGTTGATGATCATGGGGAGCCGCTGGTCGAGTTGCGCCGCCTGCTTGACGTCGCCCATGAGCGCTTTGTGCCCTTCCAGCGGGCATGCGCGACCCGGTTGAAACCGGCTGGCATGACTGACCGGGCGGAGCTTGAAATTCATATTGATGCCTATCGCGCACGGCGTGCCGCCGCGAAGGTGGATGGCTGATCAGCGCGTTTGGTGCTTGAGGAAAGCGAAAAACCGTATAAAAGCCTGTGCAGCGCACATGCGAGGACAAGCAGGTCCGCAATATTTTGAATAGCTGATGGAGCAATCGACCTAGATGGCGAAAGAAGAAGCACTGGAATTTGAAGGCACGGTTCTTGAAGTCCTGCCCGATGCCAAATTCCGGGTGAAGCTGGAAAACGACCATGTGGTGGTCGCCTATACCGCCGGCAAGATGAAGAAAAACCGCATCAAGACGCTAGCGGGTGATCGCGTCACGGTTGAAATGACACCTTACGATCTTGATCGCGGGCGCCTGACCTTCCGCCATAAGGGCGAAGGTGGGCCCCCTCCCGGCGGTGGTGCTTTTCGCGGCGCCCCCCGTCGCCGCTAAGCCTAGGGGGTCGCTGGCCGGCGGCGCCCTTATTCCTGGCACTGCAGGCAGATGAGCCTGCGCGCTCAGCCTTGCTCCTTGAAGCCATATTCAGGAACGCCCTGCTCATTGCCGTAATATTTGTAGGGCAGGAACTTGCCGGTGAGATTGATCTTGACCCGGTCACCCTTGGGATTTGGCTGGCGCTCGATATGACAGTCAAAATCGATGGCTGACATGATGCCGTCCCCGAACTCCTCCTCGATCAGCGCCTTCCACGCCGGGCCGTTGATCATCACCATTTCATAGAAGCGATAAATCAGCGGGTCGGTTGGCGGCATCGGCGTGCCTCGATTGGGCACCTCGTTCAGCATCGCCTCTTCTTCCGCCGACAGGCCGAAAAGTTCGGCAGCGCGCCTGGCAAGAGGCTTGACGAGCTTCATCTGGCCAAGCAGCGCCCCCACGACGAGGGTAGGAGCCATGCCATTGATATGGTCGACGATATACTTCCACGTCCAGCCATTCCGGCGCTTGATATCGAGGATCTTTTCGGTCAGTTGGGCGCGGATCATGAGATGCTCCTTGGGTGGCTATGTGTGAACAAAGCTAGCTTGCGGCACGCGTCGCGCCGGGCATGATGGTGTCGGCAAGCGGCCGAACCACCGGCGGGTGCCGATTATTGCGCTGTACGCCGCGCGCAAGGCGCGCCGCTTCTTCTTCAGCAAAATTCCTGGAGCGCGATACAAGGAAATCGACGATATGATTGCGCACCGCGTAATAGTCGGGGTGCTTGTGCACTTCCGCGCGCGCGCGCTCGATCGGCAGCGGGTTGTCGACGATTTCGGCGATTTGAGCGCCGGGACCATTGGTCATCAGAACGATCTTGTCAGCAAGATAAATCGCTTCGTCAACGTCATGGGTGATCATGAAGACCGTCTGGCTGGTATCGCGACAGATACGTCGGACCTCATCTTGCAGTGTGCCGCGCGTCAGCGCATCGAGTGCTGAGAAGGGTTCATCCATCAGCAGGATTTTCGGTTCAATCGCCAGCGCGCGCGCAATGCCGACACGTTGTTTCATGCCGCCTGAGAGCTCGGCAGGCTTCTTGAATTCAGCGCCCGAAAGGCCAACCACTCCCAGTGCCTTTTCCGCATGTGCCTTGATCTTGTCGGCTGACCAATTGGGCCAGCGCGATTTCACCGCGTAAGCGACATTGCCCAGCACCGTTTTCCACGGCAGCAGGGCGTGCGACTGGAAGATGACCGCGCGGTCGAGGCTTGGGCCTTCTATACCCTTGCCATCGACCACCACGACACCGGTGGACGGTTCATCAAGACCTGCAAGGATGTTCAATACCGTCGTCTTGCCGCAGCCTGAATGGCCGATGGCGCAGACGAATTCGCCGCGACCTATCGAAAACCATAGGTCCTCAAACACCGCGACCGGCACCCCGCTAGCCGAAGGGTAGGCGCGGGCGATGCCCTCAATCGAGATGAAGCGCTCTGACATCTCAGCTATTCCGGATAGCTGACAAGGCGCGTCAGCCGCGACAGCACCAGGTCAAGTGCCATGCCGACGACGCCGATTGCTAAAATCGCAATGATGACGTTGGTGATCGACAGGTTGTTCCACTCATTCCACACGAAATAGCCAATGCCTGTGCCGCCGACCAGCATCTCAGCGGCGACGATCACCAGCCAGGCAATGCCAATCGAAATACGCATGCCGGTCAGGATGGTCGGCGCTGCGGCGGGCAGAATGACGGTGAAGGCCTTGCGCAGCGGTCCCACCTCAAGGGTGCGCGCGACGTTGAGCCATTCGCGCCGGACACTGGCAACGCCGAAGGCCGTATTGATCAGCATCGGCCACAATGAACAGATGAAGATAACGAAGATGGCCGACAGCCCTGAATCCTTGATGGTGTAGAGCGCGAGCGGCATCCAGGCGAGGGGTGAAATGGGTTTCATGATCTGGATGAACGGATCAAGCGCCCGGCTGATCAACGCCGACATGCCGATGACGAACCCCAGCGGCAGCGCCACCAGGATCGCAAGCCCGTATCCGGCCGCTACGCGCGCAACCGACCAGGCGATCTGGATGCCGATCCCCTTGTCATTGGTGCCGCGATCATAGAAAGGATCGCGCAGATGCGTCCACAAAGCCCGCCCGACATCGAGTGGGCCGGGCATCGCCGATTTTCCCTGCGTCGCTGTCTGCCCGAGCAATTTGGCATATTCCGGGTCGATATTGGCAACCGGTCCCGATCCCGCAGTGGCAATGTGCCAGGCACCAAGGAAAATCCCCAGGATCACCATCGACAACAGGCCGGCACGAAAGGGCAGTGTCTTTGTCATTCCCTCAGCCGCGCCTGATGGCAAAGGAAGCCACATAATCCGCCGGCTTCGATGGGTCGAACGCTTTGCCCATCACCGAAAACCCCTTCGTCGAGGTGGCGGGAGGAGTAAGCCCCGCCTCCTTCATCACGGCGCTCGTTTCGGTCGCGAGGAATACCTGGCGGGCGATCGACGCATAATCGACATCGCCCTTGATCTGCCCCCAGCGCTTCATCTGCGTCAGAATCCACACCGCAAAGCTTTCCCAGGGGAAGGGATCGAAGGCGATGCGGTCCGGGTCCTTGCGGATGGCGCCGAGACCGTCGGCGAAGGTGCCAGTCAGTACCTGCTCGACCACCGTCACCGGCTGGTTGAGGTAATTGGCCGGGGCAATCGCTTCGGCGATTTGCTTGCGGTTCTCATGCTTCTGGGCGAAGGCCGTTGCCTCTATGATCGACTTCAGCAGGGCCTTGTAGGTATTGGGCATCGTCGTCACGAATTCCCGCGAGGCGGCGAAGGCACAGCACGGGTGGCCGTCCCAGATTTCTTTCGACAGGATGTGAATGAAGCCGACACCGTCATAGACGGCGCGCTGGTTGACGGGGTCAGGCGCCAGGAAGCCGTCGATATTGTCGGCCCGCAGATTGGCGACCATTTCCGGCGGCGGGACCGAGCGGATCTGCACATCCGCATCAGGGTCGATGCCATGTTCTGCGAGATAGTAGCGCAACAGGTAATTGTGCATCGAATAGTCAAACGGAACGGCGAACTTGAAGCCTTTCCATGATTTCGGGTCGCGCTTGTCCTTGTGCTTCACGGCAAGCGTGATCGCCTGACCATTGATGTTCTCCACCGCCGGCATCGTATAGGGGATGGGGTTCGAGCCAGCGCCGACCGTCAGCGCGATTGGCATCGGCGACAGCATGTGCGCGGCGTCATATTCCTTGTTGATTGTCTTGTCGCGGATGACGGCCCAACCCGCCGTCTTGACGACTTCGACATTCAGACCCTGCTTTTCGTAAAAACCCATGGGATGAGCCATGATGATGGGAGTCGCGCAGGTGATCGGGATAAAGCCAACCTTGAGGTCTTTTTTCTCGAGCGGCCCGCCCTGGGCAAAAACATCGCTCGCCGTTGCCAGCGGAAAGAACTGCGAGATGGCGGCGAGCGCCGTTGAGGCGCCGACCGTCTTGAGGAACAGGCGGCGGCTCTCGTCATGGGGAAACAGCGCCCGCATCACGGCTGACTGAACGATCTGGCTGATCTGATCATCACTGGAAGCCGCCGGCGTTTCGACCACCTCGGCAGCAAAGCGATTATGCTCCTCAAGGCTTGCATGCCGCCCGCAGGCACATCCGGTTCGGTTGAGACGTGAAGGTGAAAACGGATTTTGAAACATCGACATGAAGCACCCTGGCCCTTGGTTGAATCCAGCCAATGTCTGGAGGAGACAGCAATCCGCGTGCCATGTGACGACGATCGATAAATATTTGAAATAAATAATAAAAGAACAGATCAGGTAATCGGAGCTATGCGTCAATGATTAGATAATATGCAAAGCCGAGGTCATGGGCCGGATGTGCCCGCAAAATAAGCAATCTTGCGACCGTTGACGGGCCACCTTGCGCCGGTGCCATGCCGGGAGCCCATCTTCGGTTTAACGGCCATTTGAGAATTCGGCTTCGTTGACGTTTTGCTTATGGCATAGTGCGCCAACCAGGTGTGAATCGCTCGACCAGGCTGACACCGACTGACGTCAAGAGGGCATGATGCGTATTTTGATTTTGGGTGCCGGCGGGATCGGCGGCTATCTGGGTGGCAGGCTGGTTGCGGCGGGAGAGGATGTGACATTTCTCGTCCGGCAGGGGCGCGCAGACCGCCTGAAACTGGATGGCCTGCGTATCGAAAGCCCGCTTGGCATGTTGACTGTGCCGGTCAAGACGCGGCTGGCCGAAGACGCACCAGCTGCATTTGACGCGGTTGTCATCGCCTGCAAGGCTTTTGATCTCGACACGGCGATCGCTGCGGTAACGTCAGGGGTGGGCAACGGAACAGCCATCATTCCCTTCCTCAACGGCGTCAGCCATATTGATCGGCTGAAGCAGGCCTTTCCTGAAGCCGTGACACTGGGCGGCGTTGCTCATATCTCGGTGACATTGCGCGATGATGGCGTCATTCAGCATATGTCGCCGCTCT
>JAKFVK010000210.1 GCA_021732205.1 Hyphomicrobiales bacterium
CGATCTTGAGCGCAAAGCCAAGTCCGCGATCTGGGAAGGCGCCACAGAAGACGCCTTCCGCGCCCGTCTTGACGAATACCCGTTCGCCGAAGAGACGCATGACGTCGGTGCAGAAACGCCCGGTGCCTGCCACCATCTGCGGCGCCACAGCGCAGGCCTTGCGAATGCGCGCGCAGGCGTGGCCACGTTCAGGCGACAGCCCATGTCCGGTGCCAAAGCGGGCGAAGGCTGTCGCCACCTGATCAAGCGGCATGGCGTAGGTCGGGATCGAGCAGCCATCGGTGCCGCAGACGTCAGCACCAAGTGATACGCCGACCATCTCTTCCAGTGCCCGCCGCACTTCGACCTGCACGGGATGATCAGCCTTGACATATCCCTCCGGCGCATAACCACGGTGAACTGCCAGCGCCAGAAAGCCGCAATGCTTGCCGGAGCAATTATTGTGCAGCGCTGACGGTTCTAGCTGCGCGCGCGCCATGGTACGCGAGGCGATCTCGCCCATCGGCCAATGCGCCCCGCATTCGAGCGCCGCGGCGCTCAAACCAAGGCGCACCAGAATTGCCGCCGCGCGCTCGGCATGTGCTGCTTCGCCCGAATGCGAGGCGCAGGCCAGCGCCAGATCCTGGTCCGAATAGGCAAAATGGTCAGCGGCGCCCGATTCAACGAGGGCTAGCGCCTGAATTGCCTTGACCGCCGATCGGGGATAGACGGCGCGCTTCGTATCGCCCCATGAAAAGACCGTCTGGCCACGGTCGTTCATCACCGCCACAGACCCGGTATGGCGGCTCTCGATCAACGATCCGCGACTGACTTCGATCAGTGCCTCGTCCATACTTGCAGCCCTATGTCTGGCGTGGTGATTGATGCGTAATTATGTCAAGCTATCGCTGCTACCTTTCCTCATTACGGCAATTCAACACCTCGTCCAATGTTCATTCGAGCACTACCGACATGATGGAACCTTCTGCAGGCTCGTTCCCTGTTCCAGCCGGCTTTGCAAGCTTTGATGCGTTGGCCAATGCGTTTGCCGGCATCGCGTCCCAGGCTGGTTGTGTGATCCTTGCCGTCTATGCGAGCGATTTCACCATACGGCAGAAATCGGATGCCTCGCCGGTATGCGAGGCGGATGAGGCGGCTGAACTGATCATCCTGCGGCTGCTGCAAGAGTTGCTGCCCGAGATTCCGATCGTTGCTGAGGAAGCGGTAGCCCAGGGCCGTGTGCCTGACATCAGCAACGGCGTCTTCCTGCTTGTCGACCCGCTCGACGGCACAGTCGAATTTGCCGGGCGCAACGGCGAATTCACCGTCAATATCGCATTGATCATGCAAGGGGTGCCGGTCTGCGGTATCGTCTATTCACCGCTTGATGGTGCGCTTTATCTTGGTGGTGAGCATGCGCGCAAGGCGCAACTGCCAGCTGGCGCATCCTTTGACCCCGCCAGTTCCAGCGCCATCCACGTCCGCCAGCCCGGAACGCCGCTTGACGTTGTGATGAGCCGCTCGCACCGCTGCACCAAGACCGAAGCATGGGCTGATGCCCAGGGCGAGAACCGGGTGGTGACACGCGGATCAGCGCTAAAATTCGGCCTGCTGGCGGATGGCAGCGCTGACCTTTATCCGCGTTTCACACCGACCATGGAATGGGACATCGCCGCCGGCCATGCCGTCCTGCGGGCGGCGGGCGGGAGCTTGCTCACCCCCGATGACAAGCCTTTTGTCTACGGCAAGATCAGCGAGGGGTTTCGCAACGGACCGTTCATTGCGCGCGGCGGCACCTCGGCCTGAGCTCAATAACGGGTGACGAAGCGCTCCACGGCGGACGCCACCGCTTCACTTGAAGCAAGCGCCAACGCATCCTCGGCCATGAGCTGGATTTCGGCGGACGAATGGACTTTCAGCGTCTCCATCACATCGCCAAAAGCGGCCGGGCGCATCGACAGCGAGCGCACGCCAAGGCCAAACAGCAGCAATGCTGACTGGGGATCGCCGGCAAGCTCGCCGCAGACGGAAAGAGGGCGTTGCGAGGCAGCGGCAGCTTCCACGAGCAACTGGATCAGACGCAGGAGCGCGGGGCTCGGCATCCGATCGCGCCGGTGATGGCGGGCATGCCCGTCAGTGAATTGCGCCAGATCATTGGTGCCCAACGAGAAGAAATCGGCATGAGCGGCAAAGGCTTTGGCCATCAGCGCGGTCGCCGGCACTTCGACCATGATGCCCAGCGCGACAGGCCACAAATGGGGGATGTGATCAGCCTCCAGACGCTCATGGACGCGCACCAGCGCCGCCCGTGCCGCAATGACATCGGCGACTTCGCTTACTTTGGGCAGCAGCAAACGTAAATCAGCACCGATGGCTGCCTGGAGAAGGGCTCCGATCTGGCACTCAAAGACTGCGAGACGCTCGCCCGCGGCGATCGCCTTGGCGAGAAAGGGTAGTGGCTTGTCGGGTGCAGTGTCGAACGTACGGGCAATCACGGTACGACCGGCGAAGATGTCGAATATCGGACGCAACGCTGCGATCTGCTCTGCTTCGCTCGGGGCGTCGCTGCGCTCGAGGAAGGCCATTTCTGTTCGCAACAGGCCAATGCCCAGCGCGCCAGCGGCGAAGGCAGCCTGCGCATCCTTGAGGTTGGCGACGTTGGCAAAGAGTTCGGCCAGAACGCCATCGTTGCTCTCGGCATAACCATTGGTTGGTGGCGTTGGTTGAGCCTCACTCTCGGGCATGCGTCGCGATTGCAGACGATGAAGGGTCGTGGGATCGGGGTCGAAGATGAGTTCACCGGTGGCGCCATCAAAGATCGCGGATGATGGCAGTTGCGCCGGGATGACGCCTTCAGCCCCGCACACAGCGGGAATACCTGCGGATTTCAACAGGACGGCCGTATGCGAAGTGGTGGCCCCGCGACGGTCGATGACGCCAGCGATTCGCGAGGGATCGAGCTTCTGCGCCAGCGAGGGCGGCATATCGCTGGCGATCAGAATGGCCGGTTCACCGTCGGGAATATCAATGGTGGCGCCGGCAAGAAGCTGGATGAGAACCATATCCACGGCTTCGCCCAGATCAGCCGCGTGCGCGCGCAAGCCAACTTCCTCGAAGCGAGAATAGACCGCGATGGCGGCAGCTCCCATACGCGCGAAGGCGTCAGCGGCGTTGCGCCCTTCCGAGCGGATCAGCAGCATCGCCTGATCCACCAATGCCGGGTCCTGGAGGAAGACATCCTGAAGTGCCAGGCTGTCAGCGATATCTTGGTTGGAGGCGCGGGTTGCCAGGTCCTGTCGGGCACTCGCCACCGCCTCCAGCAGACGCTCCACTTCAGCCTCGGCATCCTGTGCCTTGTCGGGCGGAACCGGCGGCAGGACCCGCGACAGAACGATCACCGGACCGTAGGCGATACCAGCCGACATGGCGTGCGCACGCGCGTTCGACGGGCGCGGCAAGGCAGACGGAGGCGACGGGCTCCCCGTATTGATATTGCTGATGAGGTTGACCAGCGAAGCCACCGCCCGCTCGGCATCGGGGCCGCGCGCGTCGATGCGCAGGCGATGCCCGCTTCGCGCCTGCAATTCGCCAAGCGCAATCAGGCTGCGGGCCGAAGCGGGACCGCGACCGGCGGTCGCATCAAAGATCAATATTTCCGCATCGAACGCGGCCGATACAAGGGCAATCTGCGCTGCTGGTCCGGGATGGAGCCCCAGGGGATCAGCAATAATTGTCTCGTTTGTAAACGTCGCGACGACAGTGTCTTTTACCCTGCCGGCAGCAGATGGCGCTTCGCCAAGGGCATTGACCGCGGCGGCAGCGACATCTGCAGCGGATTTGCCGGCCTTGGCTGCCAGGGCAGCCGCAAGACCGCCTTCGAGGAACGGGCCATCGACAAGAAAAATCGTGGCACGGATCTCAGGCGACAAGCCGGCCAGACGCTCACGCAAGGCCGTCATGGTCTCGGCAACGTCGGAAATGACAACAAGCGCGCTACCTGGCTGATGCCCGCTCACGACGGCATCGAACGGCGACACATCAAGCGCGCGCGGATCGGCGCCGTTACCAGGTGCTGCCAGCAGGCCGAGCGCGAGCGGTGACAACGCCACCTCGGCGCCGGCATGCGAGCGAATGAACCCGCATGCCGCTTCCGCCACCGCTGTCGACTGCGCGACCAGAAGTATCGCTACCGGCAGGACGTCAGGCGAAGGGCTCACATATGTCTCTCCGGTCGAGCGCGCGGGTGTCCTATTTCCAATGATGTTTTGACCATGAACGCTCATCGATAGCGAGTCGAATTCGCCGTCAGCCGCGATCGGATGTGTGATGGAAAGGTCGTCATGAAACCGCAGATGTGAAATGACCAAGCCCTCATCGTTTTGCCTTGGGCGAATACGCTGGCGACCATTTACGAATGATGATGCGGTGGGAAGTTATGGCTCCTCATGGGCGGTTTTACGGAGTAATCACGTTTTTTTTGCGTTTAATGGCTTAAGATTGACGTCTGTAATGTCTAAAATAAGACCTTCCTGCGGACGCAGACTGCAAAGCCCCGTGCACGGACCGGTTGGCCGCTGCGGGTCGGTTGACAACATGATCTGCGGCGCCCCACGCATCGCAACGTCGATCGTCTGCATCCTGTCGGACAGGTTGAGGATAACCTCCAGGCGCGTGCCCTCGTGCTGGCGGCCAAATATGAGCACACCGTCGGGAGCGGGGTGGTCGGTATAATCGCCGCTGTGAAGCGCGGGAGCGCGTCGGCGCAGCGCGATCAACTGACGATAGAAGGTGAGCAGGGAGGTGTGGTCAGCCTCCATCATCGCTACATTGCGGCGCTGCCAGTCGCTGTGGAGAGGAAGCCAGGGTCGACCTGTGGTAAAACCTGCAGCTGGTGCCGGCGACCACGCCATGGGCGTGCGGCAAGGGTCGCGCCCCATTGCCGGCTCGGATTTTCCCCACGGATCGCTGATCTGGTCAGCCGGAATGGTTGATTGCGGCATGCCGATCTCGTCGCCATAGTAAAGCGTTGGCGTTCCGCGCAGCGTCAGCAGCAGAAGGGCGGCCAGCCTTGCCCCCGCCTCGCCGAGCCTGCCCATCAGGCGCGGGCGGTCATGATTGCCCAGCACCCAGTTCGGCCAGGCCCCCGGCGGCAGAACCGCTTCGTAGCGGTTGATCAACTCACGCAAGGCCGGCGCCGTCCATGGCGTTTCAAGCAGATGGAAATTGAACGGCATGTGGGCACCCTCAAGCGCCTGCCCGTAATAGGCGGCAAGACGCTCCAGCGGCAGATAGGTTTCGCCGATGAGGACACGGCCGGGGAATTCATCAACCACCTGCCGCAGTCCCGCCACGACCTCATGAACGTCTGGGCGGTCAGCGGAGTAGACTTCCAGCAAGCGCTCGATGCCGGGCCGTCCGGGGCGATAATCGGGGTTTGGCGGATTATCGCGGAACTGCTCGTCCTTCATCAGATGCCACATGACATCGACGCGAAAGCCATCGACGCCACGGTTGAGCCAGAAGCGCATCACATCATGGATGGCGAAGCGGACGGCCGGATTGCGCCAGTTGAGATCGGGCTGGGACGACAGGTAGGCGTGATAATAATATTGTCCGCTGGCCGCATCCCAGGTCCAGGCGCTGCCACCGAAATGCGACAGCCAGTTATTGGGTGGCCTGCCCTCGCGCCCATCGCGCCAGATATACCAATCGCGTCGCGGATGGTTGCGGGAGGAGCGGCTCTCGACGAACCATGGGTGCGTGGTCGCCGTGTGGTTGGGGACGAGATCGACAATGATCCTGAGCCCCAGCGCATGAGCCTCCGTAACCAGCCGATCAAAATCGGCAAGCGTGCCAAAGAGCGGATCAACCGCGCAGTAATCGCTGATATCATAACCGAAATCAGCCATGGGAGAGGGATAAAAGGGCGACAGCCAGATGGCATCGATCCCAAGCCCTGCAAGATAGGGCAAGCGGGCGGTTACCCCGGGAAGATCGCCAACGCCATCGCCATTGCTATCCTGAAAGGAGCGCGGATAGACCTGATAGATGACACCACTCTGCCACCAATCCGGCACCGCCATGAGCCCGCTCCGCGCTGTCAGCGATGTCTGGCCGGCAGCGCAGGCGCGATGACGTGCTGAATCATGCGGCCCTGACTTTCGCAGCGTCGTTGGTCAGTTTTTCAATCAGGGAAGTGGACAGGGTGTCCTCGTCATGATTGGCACCGACCAGATATTGATTGACCCACATGACGGTCGCCTTGACTTTCACCTTGTCAGGGAAGTGAACGATAATCGACTGGCCCTTCGCGACCCCTGGGAAATTGCGGAAGCACACACCGCTGGCCGAGACGTTATCAAGGCCGACTTCCATGTTGCCGAAGGGGCCTTCGACAACGACCGACTTCGTGGATGCATAGCGATCATAGCGCCGCCGATTGGTGATCTCGCTCAGCAATTGCTTGACTTCGATGCCGAGACGCTTGGACGAGCCGGTGAGCGTATCGGCGATTTGTGAAATATCCTGGGCAAGCAACCCCGTCTGGCGGGTGATTTCAGGCACCTGCGCCACACCTTCGATCACCGATGACGTCTGTGTCGTGACGGTCTGGATGCTGCGGCTGATTTCAGATGTCGCGGAATTCTGCTCATCGACTGCGCTGGCGATGGCGTTGGAAATCTCGCTTATGTCGGAAATTGTCGACGTGATCTCGGAAACAACGTCGAGAACGCTTTTGGCGGAGCTGCGGATTTCCTCGACCTGGCGGTCGATCTCGCTCGTCGCATTCGACGTCTGGTTGGCGAGGTTTTTTACCTCGGCAGCAACAACTGCAAAGCCTTTACCTGCCTCACCCGCGCGGGCTGCTTCAATGGTGGCATTGAGCGCCAGAAGATTGGTCTGCGCGGCTATGGTCGAGATGAGGGTGGCGATATCGCCGATGCGGGCGCTGGCCTGCGACAGGCGGTCGGTCAGCCCCTTGGCGCTTTCGGCGCGGCGCATCGCCTCGGCGGTCATGTGGGCTGAGGTTGAGGCGCGCTCGGCAATCGAGCCGATTGACGCTGACAACTCGGCAACAGCCGCCGCAACCGTGCTCACTTCCCGTGCGGTCGCATTCAACTCGCCAACCGAAGCGGAGACCTGCTCGCTCGTGCTGACGGCATGGCTCTGCATGGCCTGGGTCGAGTTCGTCATGCGCGATGTGGAATGATCGAGTTCCTCGACGATCCCGCCGACGCTGGACTGAATCTTGTTGGCGACCGTCGTCATGAACTCCCGCTCCTTGGCGATGAGTTCACGCTTGCGGTCATCGGAGGAGGCTTCCTCGATTTTCTTCAATGTCTGGTCGCGATAATAGACAACTGATTTCGCGAGGTCTGCGACCTCATCCTTGCCCCGGGCTTCATTGATTTCGGTGCCGAGCGCCTCATCGGCAAGGGCGCGGATGCTGCGGGTCAGACTGCGCAGGCTGCGCAGAATGCTGCCGCGCAGCGAGATCGCCAGGCCGATGGCAAGCAGCGTCGACAGCATGGTGATGCCAAGCGCGTTATAGAGCTTCTGGGTAAAGCCAGACACACGCAGATCGAGCAGGCGATCAAGATCATTGGCACAGATCGCCCAGAGATCGGCTGAACCCTTGAGAACCGCGTCGTGGGATTTTTTCAGCTTTGCAAGATCGATCGCGGCATAGTCATCGCTCGCATAGGCTTCGGCAATCGCCTGAACATCCTGCTGAAACAGAGTGCTCGCCGCAACAAGCGCGCCCACCGGCTTTTCGATCGCCTTCCTGACGCTGCCATCGGTACTTCCGGCATAGCCTGACTCAGCCGAGGCCGACACGCCTTCGATGGCCGCCTTGAAGCGTCCGGCAGCGATCAGAAACTCCGCCTTGGTCTTGAAGGGGACGCTCTTCTCTGCTGCATTGGAGCGCGCTGCGCCGAGCAAGGCGCCGGCAGCATCCAGCACTTCCTGTATCTTCACGACCGTCAGATCCATGACATAGAAACTGTCGAGGTCGGGATCGAGAATAAGGTTTGAGCCGTCGCCGATCTTGCCAAAAAGCGTGCGCAGGGCAGCGATGGCCGCCTCGCTGTCGCCATCGCGCTTGACCGGTTTGCCAGGCCAGCCGGCTTTGGTGAGAGCGGCAAGAGCGGCCTTGGAAAAATCACTCGTCTTCATCGCCGCATCATGGGTTTCCGCAGCGCTGCGCAGATTGCTTAAGGCCTTGGTGTCGCCGGCGATATTTTCTTCCGCTACCGCTGTCACAAGCCCGTTCAGCAATGGCCAGACGCTGCGCAAATACACCACACCATGTTGTTCAGCCGCAGAGAAGGTGATGTCCTTGTTGCTCTGCTGCACAAAGAGAAACACCTGCAGAGAAATCGGCACCAGAAACAGGCTGACAAGGATAAGTAATTTGTGACGGATAGGTAATTTGGCAAGCATGGCAAATCTCACATCTAAGACATGCAAAACTTCTGCTTGAATGGTTAAGTTCCAATAAACGACGAGGGAAATAGCAAGACCCGCGCGACCTTCACATCGCGCGGGCAGCAAGGCTTGTGAACAGTGACAGCAGGCTCAGTTGGCGATCACCGCCACATCACGCACATTCGCGGGCAGGCCCTGGATCGTCCCCTGTTCGGTCGCTTTTCCGCTCGTGATATCAAGGGTGTAGAGACGGCCATTGGCAATAAGATGGCCGGTATTGCCGCCATTCCCGTCCGCTGCGATGTCAAAAGCGACATCATTTGCCTTGACCCCCGTCGCACCAATCGATGTCAACACTCCATCATTTGGTGGTACCTGTTTCAGATAGGTGCCAAGAGCGGCATCGATATCATAGAGGGCTGTTTCCTTCGTTCCCTTGAACGAGTTTGAATAGGCGCCGGCGGTGACTTTGGGTGTCTTGCCCTTGTTGACGTCAGTCTCGGCATAATTAAGCGGCTTGTCGGTGATAACCTTGCCATCATCGACATTGGCCCGCAGATTAGTGCCATCCGCGCCGATCACCCGCAGGCGGTCAGCGACGGGATTGAAGTCGACGACGGTCGGGCCGGCGGCCACCATGGTCTCCAGCTTGACCTTCATGGTCGCTTTGCCGGTTGAGGTGTCGACAGTGTAGAGCGTTCCGTCGACGGCAAGTGCGTAGAGGACACCATCGGCGGGGCGGACATCAATACCGGCAAGCTTGCCGGCTATTCCTGTTACGGTCACCGTTCGGGTGATTTTCTTCGCCTTGCTGTCAATGATGCTGAGCGTGGCGTCGCCCGACAGCGCTGCCAGCATGTCCGCCCGCGCGGCGGTGATGGCAATGGTCGAGAGCGCAGCAATAGCGATGGGGTAAAGAATATGTCTTGTCATCATGGTTCAATTTCCCTGTTCAAAGCGGTGGGGCCTGTCGCCCTCACGCGAAGTGAATAGACATGACTGACATCCATAGATGCGCTGGAAAAAATATATTTCGCGGCTGCATCCAAAGTGCAGCTTTGCGCGTAGTCGACTCTGTTTGCCTGCAACAAGGGGCGAGCCAACGAGGCGCCAGGACAATGTCATGACCGAGGCCGATGCCATTTCGTTGCTGATTGAAGCCTGCGCAGGGGGCGATGACCAGGCGCTGGCACAGCTGCATCAGCGTGAGGGCGGCCGGATGATCGGCGTCGCGTTGCGCATTCT
>JAKFVK010000233.1 GCA_021732205.1 Hyphomicrobiales bacterium
ATAGCGGGAGAGAAGGCCGGACAAATCAGCAGGGTGAATATCAGATGGCAAGGCGTCTGTGCGACCCAGAAGGAGTTCGGCAGGTACCTTCAGCAGGCGGAAGCCTCGATCCGCAAGATCGCGGGTGTTAAGTCGCAGATTGCGCACATGATCGAGCGAGAAGCGGAAGCCAAGCTTGCGGATGGCGGAGAGTGATTCAAATTCGAGCGCGCCGAAATCGGCGTAGGCGGCCTGCGACATCTCGATCACGATGGCGCCTGACAGCGCCGAATTGGCAGCGAGGAAATCGACGATTTCTCGAAAGCGGTCACCGTCGGAAAAGGTGGCGGGCGCGAAATTGACGATAACGCCGGCCTCGCGATTGCGCGCCTGCAGACGGCGCAGCAGATGGACAACACGAAACAGCACGCGGCTGTCGAGGCGCCCGGCCATACCGGCCTCGGTGACCGCTGGCAGAAAATCATCAGCCAGGATGACCTCACCATGCTCATTCTTCAAATGATAGACGATTTCATACCATTTCACTTTGCGCTGCGGCAGGGTGACGACGGGCTGCAACAGCAAGTCGATACGCCCGCCTTCCATGGCATCGACCACCATGGCCAGAAATTCATCATGGCCCATCGCCGCGAAACGCCCGCGCCGCTGCGGCATGACCGCTGCCTCCATCGCCGGCGGCGGCGCCATCATCATCGGTTCATCGGCCATGTCGGCGGCGGGAGGCGCCGACAGGGTTTCCAGCAATTGCTGCTGGTCGCTCAGCATTCCGGCAAGTTCGCCGATCTGCTTTTGCGCCGCGTGAAGATCGCTGCGAAGTGCCGCGACATCCTGGGCGGCCGTCACCGCGCCCGCCGTCTCGATAACCGCGATGCGGTTGGCGAGCATGGCCACATCGCGCGACAGCCTTTCATTGCTGCGGCTCAGATCATCGAAGGTCCGGGTCGTCGCCTTGCGGTCTTCGCGCCGCCAGGTGGTGAATTGCAGGACAATCAGGACGGCAAATCCCGCCAGAGCAAAAATAGCTGATGATTCGATGCCAAACCGCAAGACAAGAAAGGCAATCGCCCCGATGCTGAGCGAAATGATGCCCATGGCGGTAACGATGACGGCCGATGCCAGAAAACCCATGATGCGCCAACCTGCACTTGGCGGCGGCCATGGCAAGCGCCGCACGCGAATCTCGTATGCAGGCATAACTATCACAGGCAAAGCCTTGCGGGTATGGTGAGGCAACAACAGACGATTGAGGAGATCCGATGATGCTCGAACGGCTCAACCCACCTACCGCGCCGCAACCGGCTTCCGCCTATTCACAGGCGATTGCCCACAGCGCTGGCGCCCGCCGGCTGGTCCTTTCCGGGCAGATCGGCATGACGCCCGGGGGCGAGATCGTTGAGGGGCTGGAGGCGCAGATATCGCAGGCTTTTGCCAATTTCATGGCAATCGTCAACGCCGCCGGACTTGGGCCCGAACATGTCGTCAAAATCGTCGTCTATATGGTTGCCGGCGGCGATGTCGCGGCTTTTCGGCGCATTCGCGACAAGGTGTTCGGCGCCTATCCGCCGGCCTCCACCTATGTGGTGGTGGCGGGGCTTGCCGATCCGCGCTTTCTGTTTGAAGTCGAGGGCGAGGCCGTCGGCTGAAGCTCTTGACCTCAAGCGCGCTATCGCCACATAGAAGGGCAACGAACACGTAAGGAGAGAGCCATGCACACCCTCAATGTCACCGGAATGGATTGCGCCGGCTGCATGAAGGCGGTCGAAAAGGCCGTCAAGCGCATCGACCCCCAGGCGCAGGTCGCCATCGACCTGCCGAGCGGGCTTGTCACAATCCATGGCAGCAGCGAAGAGCGCGCCGATTTTGAAACCTCGATCACACGCGCCGGCTACGGGCTTAAAGACGTCGCCTGATCCAAGGGCCGGCAGGTAGCACGATGTTCGCAGTTCTGTTTGAGGTCGTGCCAAAGGCGGAGCGCTACGACGAATACCTGTCGATTGCCGCCGGCCTGCGCCCAGAGCTGCTGGCAAGCCCGGGGTTTCGCGAGAATACGCGCTATGCCAGCCGCGCGCGTGCAGGGTTGCTGCTGTCGCTTTCGCTATGGGACGATGAGAAAGCCTTGATCCGCTGGCGCACACATGCCGGCCATCATGCCGCGCAGGCGCGCGGGCGCAGTGCTGTGCTGGATCATTACCGCCTGCGGGTTGGCGAGGTCATTGCCCATTCGGCAGATGACATCGGCAGTGGTCGCAGCCGGCTTGACACCACCGACGTTGGCGCCGCCAAGGCGGTCGTCGTCATCGACGGCCCTGAGCCCGCAGCGCTGAGCGCCCTTCAATGCCAGCGTGATGCCATCGCCGCTGACAGTGATTGTCTTGAGGCGATCACCGAACCGGGCCGCTTCCTGGCACTTCAAGGCTTCGGCGCGGAAGCCGCCGCCTCGGCGGCGGTGGGCAATACCGCGCCGTCCGGGCGCCGGATCGCCATCCGCATCATCCGCGATTACGGGATGGATGACCGGCGCGAAGCCGTGCAGTGGATGGCGTAAAAACCGTTCATATTTTTAATGCACGGCCCTTACGATATTCGCCATTTTTTCAAATATTTCCGCAATCTGCGCCTCGCTGACGATCAAGGGGGGCGACAGGGCGATGGTATCACCGGTGACGCGCACCATCATGCCATGATCGTGGAACGCGCTTTCCATCGCGTGATAGCCGCGGACGCCGGGCTTGCCCTCCTGCGGATCAAGATCGATGCCTGCCACCAGACCGCAGGTGCGGATATCGGCAACCCCGCTCACGCCCTTCAGGCTCATTGCCGCATCGGCCCATTTAGCTTCCAGCGATTTTGCTCGCTCGATCAGCCCTTCCGACTTGTAAAGATCAAGGGTTGCGAGCGCTGCCGCCACGGCCAGCGGATGGGCTGAGTAGGTATAGCCGTGAAACAGCTCGATGACATGTTCCGGCCCGGTCATGAAGGTGTCGTAGAGATGTTTGCGCGCCATGACCCCGCCCATCGGCACGGTGCCCGAGGTAACGCCCTTGGCAAAGGTGATCATGTCGGGAACAACATCATAGCGCTCCGCTGCCCACATCGCACCAAGGCGCCCGAAGCCTGAAATCACCTCGTCGAAAATGAGCAGAATGCCGTGTTTGGCCGTGATCTCGCGCAGCCGCTTCAGATAGCCGACGGGGGGCGGGAGGACGCCCGTGGAGCCGGCCATCGGCTCAACGATCACAGCAGCGATGGTCGAGGCATCATGAAGGGCAACGATGCGCTCCAGCTCGTCGGCCAGATGTGCGCCCCAGGCCGGCTCACCCACGGAAAAGCGCTGATGGGCGCGGTCATAGGTGTGCGGCAAATGGTCAACGCCGGGGATCAGCGGCCCGTAGAATTTGCGGTTATTGACAATGCCGCCGACCGAAATGCCGCCAAATCCCGACCCGTGATAGCCGCGCTCGCGACCAATGAGGCGGGTGCGGGCGGCCTCGCCGCGCGCCCGGTGATAGGCAATGGCGATCTTGAGGGCAGTGTCGACAGCCTCCGACCCGGAATTGCAGAAAAACGCGTGGTCAAGGTCGCCCGGAGCGCCTGCTGCCAGGCGGCTTGCCAGTTCGAACGCCTTGGGATGGCCAAACTGAAAGGTTGGTGCAAAATCAAGTTCGGCCGCCTCGCGCTGGATCGCTTCAACGATCGGCTTGCGGCCATGCCCGGCATTGCAGCACCACAGGCCGGCGGTGGCATCGAGAATGGCGTGCCCCTCAGGCGTGAAATAATGCATGTCCTTGGCGCGGGAAATGAAGCGCGGACGCTTCTTGAAACTGCGATTGGCCGTATAGGGCATCCAGAAGGCTTCGAGATTATTCGGGCCTGGTTCGCTGTGGCGGTCGATATCGTAGGCAAAGGCCATGGCTTGATCCTCGGACAGACATGTGCGGGTGGAATGAACCCACGCTAGCAGGGCGAGGGACCCAACCACAAGGCGCATGACTGGCCAGGCTCATGACTGGACAGAGGGGGGATGCCGGGTTAGCGCTGGT
The DNA here is from genome assembly GCA_021732205.1 of Hyphomicrobiales bacterium. Lineage (GTDB taxonomy): Bacteria > Pseudomonadota > Alphaproteobacteria > Rhizobiales > UBA4765 > Raskinella. The sequence goes on from JAKFVK010000233.1 coordinate 4,041, forward strand.
TGTCGCCATTCCCACAGCCGAGCGACGCGCGGCACGACAAGACGGAGAGCAGACCACATATGGGCATCGTCGCACTCTACGGCCGGGTCATCGGCCTGCTGGCCTCCGACCGCTGGATCGCCGTTCTTCTTGCGGTATCAAACCTCGCGCTCGCCGGCTTCCAGTTTGCCGAGCCGGTGCTGTTTGGCCGGGTCGTGGATGCGCTTGCCAATGGCAGCAATGCGCTCGTCTATGTTGGCATCTGGGCAGGCGTTGGATTTCTCGGCGTACTGGCCAATGTGCTGATCGCGCTCCACTCCGACCGCCTGGCGCACCGCAGACGGCTTGCCGCCATGTCGAGTTATTTCGAGCATGCGATTGCCCTGCCACCGACATTTCTCGGCGAGCAGCATTCGGGCCGGCTGATGAAAGTCATGCTGCGCGGCACCGATCAGCTCTTTCATCTGTGGCTGTCGTTTTTCCGTGAACATCTCGGCGCCATTTTTTCGCTGTGCGTCCTCATTCCCAGCGCCCTTTACATGAACTGGCAGATGGCCTTGCTGCTGTTTGCGCTGATGGTGATTTTCGCCCTCCTCAATTACGTCGTCGTCAAGCGCACCTACGCGGCGCAGGGCGATGTCGAGCGCTATCATTCGGAGGTGGCGGCGCGGACCGGCGACGTCATGGGCAATGTGACGGTGGTACAGGCCTTTACCAGGCTCGCGGCCGAAGTCGAAGGCGTCAAGACGGCGATGGGGCAATTGCTGGCGGCGCAATATCCGGTGCTCAACTGGTGGGCGACACTCACGGTCCTGACCAAAGCCTGTTCGACGCTGGCGATGGTGTCGATCTTTGCCCTGGGGACGGTTCTGCATGGTTCGGGCAAGACCAGCGTCGGTGAAATCGTTGCCTTCGTCGGCTTTGCCAATCTCCTCATCGGGCGGCTCGAGCAGCTTTCCGGCTTCATCAATTCGGTCTTCTTCCAGACCCATTCGATCCGCGAATTCTTTGAAGTGCTCGATGCGCGCTCGAACGTGGTTGAGGCGCCGGCGGCGCCGGCGCTGGAGGTGAGCGGCGGCGAGGTGGTCTTTGATGCCGTCACCTATCACTACCCCAACGCGAAGGCCGGCGTCGAAGGCCTGTCGTTTACGGTGAAGCCGGGCGAGACGGTGGCGCTGGTCGGCCCAACCGGATCGGGAAAATCGACCGCCGTCTCCTTCCTCATCCGCTCGCGCGATCCAACCAGCGGGCGCATCACCATCGATGGCAAGGATATCCGCGAGGTATCGCTTGCCAGCCTGCGCGCGCAGATCGCGGTTGTCTTTCAGGACCCCGGCCTGTTCAACCGCTCGATCCGCCAGAACCTGCTCATCGGCAAGCCGCAGGCGAGTGATCAGGACCTGCTGCGGGCGATCGCCCTGGCGGAAGCCGCCGATTTCGTGCTGGCAAAACCCGAAGGGCTCGACACGCACATCACCGAGCGCGGGCAGAATCTCTCAGGCGGTGAGCGCCAGCGTCTGGCGATCGCCCGTGCCATTCTCAAAAACGCGCCGATCCTCATTCTCGATGAAGCGACGTCAGCGCTCGATGTCGAGACCGAATTCAAGATCGCCCGGGCGTTGGAGGAGCTGTCGCGCAACCGCACCACGCTCGTCATCGCCCATCGCCTGTCAACCGTGCGCAAGGCTGACCGCATCATCGTTCTGCGCGAGGGACGTATCGTTGAAACAGGCAGCTTCGACGCACTGGTGGCGCAGGGTGGCTTCTTTGCCAAGCTCGCCGAGCAGGGCGGTTTTCTCGGCAATCCGGGGGCACGACAAACGCCAGCGCTTTCCGCCCCGTGATCAGGGGCGGGGATGACGCAACAGCGTCAGCCCGCTTGCTTGCCGCACCGCACGAAGACATTTTGTCCGTAACGGACGTGATTGGCGTTTTCGAGATATCTCAGCGAGAAAATATTACTGTCACGGACTGATAATTCGCGCGCGCCATAAATCTTCTGCCCCTCGGGCGTGTTGGGGACGATGTAGACACGATTATCCTGCTCGAGAAGCTTCACCTCGACAAGTTTCTCGGCAACATACATTTCGAACGTATCGCTGGTGCGACGATTGATCTTGTAGGGAAGATTGCAATAGCCGCGCGCCACCTGGACCATGCGCCCGACATCGCCTTCATCGTTGAAGGACACCGTGCTCCAGCTGCCGATGAAATAGTCGACCGGCGGTGCCTTGGTGGTGATGGGGCCGGGTTTGGGATTGGCGCCGGGGATGGTGGAGGCGCCTGGCGCTGGCGCAGCGCCCTGCGCATAAACGCTGCTGGCACTCAGAAGGGTCAGGCAGGCAAACAAGGCAAAACAGCGAGACATTAAAAGCTCCGCGGGAAAATGACACATCTGTCAGGGACTCAGCGCGTCTTAGATCATCATCCGCGAGGATTCAATGTACCCGTTGCACCCGTTGCACCCGGTCGCGCCCCACTCGCCGCTTGCCTCCCGGTGCGGCGTGTTTCATGGCTGTGCCCATGGACCTACCAGCTTTTGACGCCCCGCTCCCGCCCGCTACTCACCTGCGCCAGGCAACCGACGCGGATGGAACAGCGATCGCCCGGCTCATCGCCGCGATTTTCGCCGAGTACCCCGGTTGCCACTACGCCGCGCACGAATTTCCCGAACTGACAGCGGTTGCTAGCCATTTTGCCGCACATGGCGGGCATATCTGGGTGGTTGAAAAGGATGCCGCCAACTCTACCCCATCCGCCACGCAAGGTGCCCGCGAACTCATCGCCTGCTGCGCCATCACGCCAACGCGCATCCCGAGCCATTTTGAGCTGAAGAAGGTCTATGTGGACAAATCATGGCGCGGCAGCGGCCTTGCCCGGCATCTCATCGCGGTTGCCCTTGATCTGGCGCGCGCTGAAGGAGCAAAGCGCGTCGAACTCTTCAGCGATACGCGCTTTCTGGCGGCCCATCGCTTTTATCAAAAGCTCGGTTTCGTGCAGATCCCCGGCGAGCGCTATCTGGCAGATATCTCGCAGAGCTGGGAGTACCATTTCATACACGACATCGCCACGCCGCTGTCTGGTGTCACCAAGGCTTGATAGCCCTGCCCGCAGGTTGCAATTGCCAGGCCGGGGCGAAAAGCGTAAAGAGACGAGATTATTGGACTTGCCGCGTTTTTAAGCAGGCAATTCTCCAGTTTTCTCGGCATTCTGTCACATAGATGGTAGGCGCGATCATACACGGCATCAAAGCGTTGGGCTGGAAGACGGAATAGTGAACGCAGCGCGTTTGAAGCGCATATCGGTCCTGGACAGCGAACTCCACACAATGAAACGTTTTTTAACTCGGTTCTTCCTTCTTTTTCTGGCGGTGGCAGGCGGCCTCTGGTTGCTGCGTGAGCCGCTGTCCGGTCCGCTCAATTCCCATGCGCCAGCGCTTGCCGGCTGGCTCGGGCTTGCTCCCCATAGCGCCGCGAAAGCTGCGGCTGCGCCGGTGCGCAATGTTCCAGCCATTCCGGTTGTCGTCGCCGAAGCGACGCGCCGCGATGTGCCGAATGCTTTTGACGCGGTAGGCACCGTGCAGGCCATCGCCTCGATGTCGATCCGTCCGCGCATCGATAGCCAGATCATTGAGGTGCATGTCAGCGAGGGGGCGAATGTCAAGGATGGCGATCTGCTGTTCTCGCTTGATGCGCGCACGCTCAAAGCGCAGATCGCTCAGGTTGAAGCGCAGATATCCCGGGACCGCGCCCAGCTTGAGCAGGCCAGGCGCGATCTTGTCCGCTTCGAGGGTCTGGTTGCCCAGAAAATCACCACCGAGGTCACCCGTGACAACCAGATGACCGCCGTCAAGGTCGCGGAAGCCACGCTTTCAGCCGATTTGGCCAACCGCGATAATCTGGTAACGCAATTGAGTTTCACTGAAATCCGTTCACCCGTGAACGGTCGGCTGGGCTCACTCCCGGCCAAGGCAGGCTCGATCGTCCGACAGGCCGATACGGCATCGCTGGCGACGATCAATCAGCTCGATCCGATCTTTGTTGTCTTTGCCCTGCCGCAGGCGCGTCTTGGCGAATTGCAAAGCGCCATGCAATCGGGCTCATCGACCGTCGAGGTCAAAACCTTGCGCGGGATCGTGCGGGGCGAGATCGCCTTCATCGAGAACACTGTCGACACCACGACGGGAACCATCAACGTCAAGGCACGGATGAACAATAGCAGCGAGGCCTTGTGGCCTGGATCATTCGTTCCCGTGCGCATTGTATTGAGCATGCAGGCGGATGCGATCTCTGTTCCCGCCGCCGCCGTCCAGCTTGGCCAGAAAGGCCCGTATGTCTTTGTTGTCGACAAGGATAACAAGGCAAGAGTGCGCCCGGTCAATGTGGCCCGGACAGTTGATGGCGTCTCGGTGATCGCCGACGGGGTTGGCCCCGGTGAGCGGGTGGTGGTTGACGGAACGCTGCGTCTTGTCGACGGCGCCACCGTTTCGCTCAAGGATGCGCGCACCGCAGAAGAGGCGCCGCAACCAGGCAGCAAGAAACCGGCCTCGTGACGCCTTGAATTGCCCTTGGTGCGTGCAGTCTCTCATTGTACATGTTGTCCGCCTGTTAGGGTCAGGACCCATTAATTTAGGCAAAACGGCATGGCACGAATGGATAAAATGGCAGGAGAAGCCCGAAAAGCATACCCCTTGGTATGGTTGAGGGCTTCGACGAACCAGTTTGCCATTCGTGCCTTGTCCTTCGGATGGGGTGAATTGACGCGATCTTTATGTCGCAAGCCTTTGAAAGTCAGACGACTTCCTGCAGGCTTGCTCCTCAACCTCGCGCCATTTCTCTCCCACCGTGTCGTCCAAATTAATGGGTCCTGACCCTAGACCGCCCTTCAGGATATTCCGTTACAAAGACCCGCCCGTCCTCGTTGAAGCCCAGACCATCTAACCGCACCAGAGCGAGATGATCCTATGCTGTCGGAACTGTGCATTCGCCGTCCGGTCATGACCATCCTGATGATGGTATCGTTTCTGGTTGCTGGTCTTTTCGCGCTGCGGCAATTGCCGGTTGCCGCCATACCGCGTGTCGACTTTCCCACGATCTCGGTAAGCGCAACCTTGCCCGGCGCCAGCCCTGAAACGATGGCGGCCTCGGTCGCCTCGGTTCTGGAGCGCCAATTCTCGACGATCGCCGGCATTTCCTCGATGACGTCAACCTCGACGCTTGGCAACGTCTCCATCGTTCTGCAGTTTGACCTTAACCGCAGCATTGATGGCGCCGCGCTCGACGTGCAGTCGGCGCTGTCGGCGGCGCAACGCCGCCTGCCCCAGGATTTGCCGGCGCCGCCAAGCTTCAGGAAGGTCAATCCGGCCGATTTTCCGATTATTTTCCTCTCGCTGTCCTCTCCGACGCTGCCTTTGTCGGTGGTCGACAATTATGCCAGCAACAACATCGTCCAGCGTGTGTCGCAATTGCCCGGCGTTGCCCAGGTGCTGGTATTCGGCAGCCAGAAATACGCGGTGC